>DATCKT010000206.1:0-4767 GCA_036562195.1 Limnochordales bacterium | reverse complement strand
CGCCTTTCGGTGCGCGGCCGTTGGGCCTAGACAGGGTCATTTTACCCCACGCTCCAGGCAGGTGTCCACCCGCCCCGGCGGCCTGGCTAGAGCGGCCGCGTCACGTCAGCAGGTACAAGCGATTGAGCGGCACCTCCACGGCGGGCGGCAGCTCCACCGGCTCGCCGTTGATGGTCACCGCGGTGGTCGCGGGGTCCACCTCGACCCGCGGCCGGGCGCCGTGGCGCACCATGTCCTCGGGCCCGATGCCCCGGGTGCCCCTGACCGCCACCCGCCGCCGGCGGGTGGGGAGGCTGCGGCCGAGGGCCGATACCAGGCTGGCCTGGGAGACGAACAAGACCCCCAGCGCCGCCGGGGCGTCGCCCAGGGAACCCCAGTGGGGACGATACACGGACGGTTGGCAGACGCGCGTGGACGCGTTGCCCTCCGGGAGGTTGCCCCACACGGGGTAGCCCGCCTTGAACACCATCTCAGGCCGCACACCGAAAAACCGGGGCTGCCACAGGACCACATCGGCCAGTTTGCCCACTTCCAGCGAACCCACCTCATGGGCCAGGCCGTGGGCGATGGCGGGGTTGATGGTGTACTTGGCGAGATAGCGCAGGACGCGCGCATTGTCGGCCGGCCCGGCCCCGGAGCCCGAGCCCGGCGCCCAGGACGGACGGCTCCCCGCTTCGTTCTCCCACGCCTTCATCCGGTGGGCCAACTGCCACGTCCGGCGGATGGTTTCCCCGATGCGTCCCATGCCTTGGGAGTCGGACGTCATGATGGGAATCGCGCCCATGTCGTGCAGGACGTTCTCGGCCGCCATGGTGGTGGCCCGGATCCGCCGGCGCGCCATTTCGTCGTCGCCGCTGACGCCGGGCTTCATCCGGTGCACGGTGCGGATCATGTCCAGGTGCTCTGCGACCGCGTGGATCCCGAAGGGGATGGTGGGCGTCGTGGAGGAGCAGAGCACCCGCCCCCGGCCGACGATGGCCAGGATGTTGGGCACATGGCCCCCGCCGGCCCCGTCCACGTGGTACGCGTGGATGGTCCGGTCGCCGATGGCCGCCAGCGTATCCTCCAAGCACGCGGTCTCGTTGAGGCCGTCGGTGTGGATGCACACCTGCACATCCATGCGATCCGCCACCGTCAAGGCCGTATCGACGATGGCCGGATAGGCGCCCTTGTCCTCATGGATCTTGAGGCCGCACGCGCCCGCCTCGATCATGTGCGCGACGGGGCCGGGGACCGTGCTGGAGCAGCGGGCCAGGAAGCCGATGTTGATCGGCAGCTGCTCCATGGCCGCCACCGTCTTGTGCAGCACATCCAGCGGGTTGGTGCCCATGTCAAATAGGCCGCAGCCCATGCCGATCAACGTGGTGATGCCGGCGGACAGCGCCTCTGGGATGAGGGCGGGCTGGATAAAGTGCACGTGGGTGTCGATGCCGCCCGGCGTGGCCAACAGGCCCTCTCCCGGCACGATGCCGGTCAAGGCGTCGAGGCGCAACGGGGCGCCGGCCACCACATCCGGGCTGCCGGCCGGGCCCAAGCCCGCGATGCGGCCGTCCTTGATGCCGATGTTGGCCTTGAAAATGCCCAGTACGGGGTCCATCACCACGACGTTGGTGATGATGACGTCCATGGCCTCGTCCCGGGAGACGGTGCTGCTGCTCAGCACCCACTCCCGGTCGGTCTTGCCCTGCCCGCCCAAGATCTCGTCGCCGTAAGGAGTGTCGTCCCGTTCCACTTCAATCCACAGGTTGGTGTCCCCCAGCCGGATGCGGTCGCCGGCGGTGGGCCCGTACCGCGCCGCGTAGTCGGCCCGGGACATCAGGGTGCCGTGGCTCACAGCCGCTTCTCTCCTTCCTCGTGCCGGGCCGCCTCATGGGCCGGCAGGCCGTGCCCGGCGGCCGCAGCGTCCGCGGGCAGGGCGGCCGGGCGCCCGCCGGTCGCGCCCGCGGGCGCGCGCGGCACGATCTCGACCGTCATTTCCGACTCAGGCGGGATCAACACCACTTCCCCCGCCGGCACCGCGAGCCGCCACCCGCGGGCCGCCTCCCGGTCGAACTGCAGGCGGGGGTTGGCCTTCTCCAACGGGAAGTGGGAGCCCACCCAGATGGGCAAAGGCGACTCGTTGCGAATGCGCAGCGCCTGGCGGGGCTTGCCGGCGTTGAGCACGATGGGCTCCGCCGCGACCCGCACTTCGCCCACCAAGGGATGAGCGGGAGCGGCGCCGGCACCGTCCGCCCCCTGGCTGCCCGCCGCCGCGCCGCCTGTGGCCGCACCGCCCATCGCCGCGCCGGCGGCCCCCGCGGCATCCTGACGCGGCCGGATGGGCCCGTGCAGGGTCACCAGGCGCGTGCCGTCGGCAAACACCGCCTCCACCTGCACGCGGGTCAGCAGGTCCGGCACGCCTTCCATGACGTCGTCTACGGTGAGCACTTGGCAGCCGCGGGCAACCGCCTCTTCCAGGGTGCAGCCTTCCCGGGCCGCCTCCATGACCTCGTCGCAAATCAAGGCCAAGGCTTCCGGGTAGTTGAGCTTAAGCCCCTTGGCCCGGCGCTTGCGGGCCAGCTCGGCCAGGGCAAACAGCCAAACGCGCTCTTGTTCCTTCGGTGACAAGTGCACCGGCTCGATCCCTCCCGGGTTTCGCCGCGACGCATGGCTCAGGCGCCGCGCTTCATGACGTGGGGATTGAGGATGTGCCGCGCCCGTCCGGCGTAGAAGTCCTCGATGATCCGGATCACTTCTTCCACTTGGCGGCGCAGGGTTTCCCGGGTGTACCAGCCCACGTGCGGGGTGACGACCACATTGTCCAGCGCCAGCAGCGGATGATCCACCGGCGGCGGCTCTTGGGTCAACACGTCCAGCACGGCCCCGCCCAGGCGGCCGCTGGCCAGCTCACGGTAGAGGGCCTCCTCGTCCACCAGCCGTCCCCGGGCGGTGTTGACGAGAATCGCCCCGGGCCGCATCGCGGCCAGGCGGCGGGCGTCCAGCAAGTGCTCGGTCTCAGGCGTCAGCGCCGTGTGCAGCGACACCACGTCAGCCTCCGCCAGCAGGTCGTCCAAGGCCACCTCCGCGACCCCTAACGAGCGGGCCAGTTGGCCCCGGGGCCGCCGGTTCCAGGCCAGGACCCGCATGCCAAAGCCCCGGGCGATGCGGGCCACGTGCTGGCCGATGAAGCCCAGGCCGACGATGCCCATGGTCTTGCCGAACAGTTCCGTGCCAAAGTAGGGCGCGTGATCCCACAGGCCTCGCCGCACGTCCGCGTCCGCCCGCCGCAGGTGCCGCAGCAGCGCCAGCAGGCCGGCGAAGACCAGCTCGGCCACCGCCGGGCCTGACCCGCCCGGCACGTGGGCCACGCAGATGCCGCAGGCGCTGGCGGCCTCCACGTCGATGTTGTCGTAGCCGGCGTTGCGGGTGACGACCAGCCGCGTGCCGGCCAGCTGCCGCAGCACCGCTGCGGTGAAGCGCGCCTTCAAGGCCTGGGTCAACACCACGTCAGCTCCCCGGGCGCGCGCCACCAGGTCGGCCTCGTCCCGGGGCACCCCGCCGTGGAACACGATGTCGAATCGATCCGCCAGCGGTTGAAACAGGGCGTCGTCGCCCGCCAGCCCGTCCACCACCGCGATGCGTCCCAGCTTGCCGGGCGGCGGGGCCTGCGCCCCCTGGTGCGGGTGCGACGGCAAGCGTCCCGTCGCTCACCCCTCCTTCGCGTCCTGCGTTTCCCTCAGGTACCGGTAGGCCGCCACCGTATGCACGGCGGCCGCCTTCATAAGGTCTTCGATGGTGATGTACTCGTCCGGCGAGCCCATGTTGTGATGGGTGGGACCGTAGACAGCGGAATCCACCCCCAAGAGCCGCCAAAACCGGATGTCCGTGCCCCCCAGGCTCACCGCCGGGTAGACCGGCCTGCCCGTGACGGCCTCGCCCACGTCCCGCACGCAGCGGAGCAGGGGGTTGTCGATAGGCGACAGCGTGGCCGGGGTCTCCTTGATCAGGCTCTTCTCCACCTGCGGAAACCGCGCCAGCACCTGGTCCAGGAACGTGTGCAGCACCGCCGGGTCCACTCCGGGCGGCAGGCGGAAGTCCACCTCCGCCTCGGCGCTTTCCGCCAGCATGTTGACCTTGGTGCCGCCCCGGACGATGCCGACGTTGCACGACGGCTGCAGCACCGCCCGGCTGGCGCCGGGGGTGCGGGCCGCGTCGTACGCCTCCCGCGCCGCCTCCATGGCCGCCACCACGTGGGGTGGGGCGGACATGGGCAGGTCCTCAAACGCCCGCAACGCCCGCACCAGGTCCAACAGCACGTCGATCGCGCTCTGCTTTTGGTACGCGTAGGCGCTGTGGCCGCCCTTGGTCGTCACCCGAAACCGGTACCAGTGCTGGCCCTTCTCACCGAAGAAGCAGATGCCGGGGGAAGAGGGTTCCCCGTTCAGGACCGCGTCGCCCCGCAGCCACGGATAATGGGTCAGCAGGTATTCGGTGCCCCAGCGGCCGCCCGTCTCCTCATCGGACACCAGGGTGATGGTGACGCGGCCCCGCCACTGATCCCGGCGCTCAGCCAGAAGGAAAAAGGCCACCAGCGACGCGGTCACACCGCCCTTCATATCGGCGGCACCCCGGCCGTAGATCCGCCCATCGCGCACCTCACCGAAGGGGTTGACGCTCCATTGCCGGCGGTCGCCCACCGGAAACGTGTCCAAGTGGCCGTTGAACACCAGGTGGCGGCCGGGACCGCTGCCTTCCACCGTCGCCACCACATTGGGCATGGCCGGCTGC
>DATCKT010000200.1:0-3083 GCA_036562195.1 Limnochordales bacterium | reverse complement strand
GCGTGGGGGGTGTGGCGCTTCCGCACGCGGACCCGCCGGGCGCAAGGGGCCGGCAACGCAGCCGTGGCGCTGCCCGGGAGGCCGGAGGAGAAGACCTGGGCCGCCTGCGGGACGGGTGCCGGGCTAGAGGACCGCGGCCGGACCGGTGCCCGGGTAGGCGAGCAGGAAGCCGGCGCTTCCGGCGCGGGCGTTCTCGAGGACGGGACCGGTGTCCGCGCCGAGGTGGAGCGGCTGAAAGAAGCCATCGTGCAGTTGGATGTGGCCTATCACAACGGCGAGTTGGATGAGGACGTATACCGGGAACGCCGCGCGGCGCTGAAGGCGCGCGTCCTGCACTTGATGGGCAACGGGGGCACCACGGGGCCATGAAGCTGTCTCGGGTCATACCGTTGGCGGTCCTGGCATGCTTCGTCGTGGGCGCCATCATCTATTCGGAGAGCCTCCAGACCCGCGCCGAGGTGGGGGCCGTGATTCCCACGTTTGAGCTGCAGCAGCTGGACGGCACCCGGCGTCGGGTGAGCCCGCCCTTGGGGTCACCGATGGTGATCAATTTCTGGGCCAGCTGGTGCGAGCCGTGCCTGGAGGAGATGCCGGCCCACGAGGCCTTCTACCGGCGCTACGGCGACCGCATCGTGTACCTGGGCATCAACGAGCGGGAGCCGCCCGTCAAGATCCGGGAACATCTGGAGCGGCTGGCACGCGACGGCGCGGTGGTGACCTACCCCATCCTGCTGGACCTCAACGGCCAGGTAGGCGAGCGATTCCGGCAGGCCGGGCTGCCGGAGACGTGGTTCGTCGACCCGCGAGGCGTCGCCCGGTTCCACTGGCGGGGCCTGGTCCGCTTTGAGCAGTTGGAGGCCGCCTACCGGGAGGCGATGGGCGTAGCTCCCGACGCCGGAGACGGCGGGCCGTTTCACGGCACCACAGGCGCGCGCAGTGTCCTGATCGGCGCTGAATCCGGCGTCGTGTACGTGGGCGGCAGCGGGGGCGTCGCCCGCTACCAGCTCACCGACGGCGGCGCGGCCGGAGCGGACTTCGTGTGGGAGCCCGCGGCGGGCGTCCCGGTGCTGGCCCGCACGGCGGACGGCGCGCCCCTCGTCTTGACGGGCGACGCTTGGCCGGGACTGCCCGCGAACCCTACGGCGCTGGCGGAAGGCCACGGCCGGCGCCTGGCCTGGGTCCCCGGCCACGGGCTGTTTGCCGCGGCGGCCGGTCAGGGCGCGGGTCCAGCGGCGGCACCGGCGGGCGACGACGCGGCCGCCGGCGGCTGGCAGCCGCTGGTCGCCGCCGGGAACGGATTGGACGGGGTGGCGGCGCTGGCCGCGGATCCCCTCGTGGCTGACCGGTGGCTGGCGGCCACCGCCGCGGGGCTGCTGGAGAGCCGCGACGGGGGCCGCACGTGGCGGCCCTTGGACCTGGGGCTGCGGGTGTATGGGCTCGCGTTTGATCCGGCAGCGCCCGAGCGGTTGTATCTGGCCACCGACAGCGGCGTGTGGTTGAGCCAAGACGGCGGGAGGCGCGCGGTGCGCCTGGCCGGGAGCCCCCAGCGGATCATCGCCGGCGTCGACGCGGCGGAGCTGCCGCAAGGGGGCACCTGGCTGGTGGCGGTCGCCCCCAACGGGGACGTGTACGGCAGCCAGGACGGTGGGCGCACCTGGGCTTTACTGGTGCCCCGGACGGTGTAGCCCGCCGGAAGAACTCGGCCTGCGCCCGGCTGTGGAGGTGAACGGAGATGGCGAAACTGCCCCGCTGGGCCGCCCTGGCCATCGTCGGCCTCGTCGCGGCCGGGCTGATCGTGTGGGAAGTGACCGGGTTGCGCCGCACGGACCCGCCTCAGCGGGAGGTGGCCGTCATCCTGGGCGCCCAGGGTCCGTTTCCGGAAACGCTGTACCTGGAGGAGGGCGCCCAATACCGCATCGCGCTGACCAGCCTGGATGAAGCTTATCCCCTGCCTGACGGGCCGGGCATCCGCACGCAGGCCGCCGGCCGCGAGGTGGTGCCCGGCGGGGTCGCCTGGATTGAGCTCACCGCCGGCGCGGACTGGGATGGGCGCCGCTTGGGCGAGTCAGGGCCTGTGGTGCGGGTTGTGGACAGCTTGTCCCGGTTTGTGGCCATGGGGGAAGTCTATCCCGTCGCCATCATCGCGGGCGAGGGGCAACTGATCCCGGAGCAAGTGCGCCTGCTGGAGGGCAGCCGCATCTTGCTGGGCGGCACGAGCCTGAGCCGGCCGCGGGTGGTGACTCCGAGGGGCACCGCTGTGCCCTTGGCCCTCTTCCCCGGGCAAGTCCTCCAGATTCCGCTGGAGGTGCCCACTCCCGGTACGTACCCCCTCGAGTGCGAACAAGGCTGCGAGCAGGTTCGCTGGCGGGGGGCCTTCCGCGTCGAGGCGCTGGACTCGGAGGTGCCCTGGGTCGAAGCCGCCGGCAGCGACGCCGCAGCGGAGCTGGGCCGCATGGCGCCCGACTTCGCCTTGTACGACGTCAACGGGCGCGTCGTGCAGCTGTCGGAGTTTCGGGGCGACAAGGGCGTGTTCGTGAACTTCTGGGCCACCTGGTGCCCGCCGTGCCTGCGGGAGATGCCGGCCATGCAGGCGCTCTTTGAGCGGCGGGGGCACGAGGTGGCCATCCTCGCGGTCAACTACCGGGAAACCCGGGACCAGGTGCAAGGCTTCATGGCGGACCTGGGTCTGCAATTCCCGGCGCTTTTGGACGTGCAGGGCGATGTAGCCCATCGCTACAACGTCTGGTCGTATCCCACCAGCGTCTTCATCGACCGGGACGGCGTCGTGCGGGGCCGGTTCGTGGGCGAGCTGAGCCCCGAACTCATGGAAGCATTCGTGGACGCCATCACGGGCGACCCGGGCGCGCTGCCCATCATCGACCCGGAAGGGCCGGCGGGCTCCTAGGCCCCTCGACCCGCAGCGGCCGGCCGCGGGCGCTTGGGCCAACCCCGGCTTCCGGCGCCTGCGTCCCATGGGTCTCACGACCCGCGCACTTGCCAACAGGTGACAGCCAACCTGGAAGCGAACGATCTGTCCCTGGGGGTTGCGGGCCAGGCACCTGCCGGTGTCTGGCCCCATACCC
>DATCKT010000193.1:0-7673 GCA_036562195.1 Limnochordales bacterium | reverse complement strand
CTGCTGGCCCGCGCGGTGGAGTGGCGCGGCCGCCGGGTGTTGCTAGACGACGGACCGCGCCGCCATTTGCTCATTCTGGCCGCCCTTTTGGTCTTGCTCAAGGCGTTTGACTATCGCCTGGAGCTGTTCGGCCTGCTCTTTTCCACCAGCAGCGACGTGATTTACGGCGCCACCTACACCGATTGGTACGCCCGGGCCGTGGCCCTGCGGGTGCTGTTTGTGCTGGCCCTCGCCTTTGCCGGCGTGCTGGTGGTGGCCGCCTGGCAGGTGCGCTGGCGATGGCTGGCCGGCGTGGGCGGGGCGTGGCTCGCGGCGGCGCTGCTTTTGGGCCAAGTGTACCCGGGAGTGCTGCAGCGGTTTGTGGTGGAGCCCAATGAGCTGGAGCGGGAGCGGCCGTTCATCGAGCACCACCTGGCGTTTACGCGGCGCGCGTACGGCCTGGACGCCATCGAAGAGCAACTGTTCGTGGTGGATAACGACCTTACGTGGGATACGCTGAAACGCCACGGACACCTGGTGGACAACGCGCGGCTGTGGGACTGGCGGCCCCTGGCCCGCAGCTTCGCCCAGCTGCAGTCTATCCGCTTCTACTACAGCTTTCCCGATGTGGACGTGGATCGTTACGTCATCAACGGGCGGCTGCGGCAGGTGATGCTGGCCGTGCGGGAGCTGGACCTGAGCCAGATCCCCAACCCGACGTGGGTGAACCAGCACCTGCAGTACACCCACGGCTACGGGCTGGTGATGAGCCCGGTGAGCGAGGTGACGGCCCAGGGGCTGCCTCGGTTTCTGCTAGCCGACATCCCGCCGCGGCCGCGGGACGTGGATTTGGTCGTAACCCGCCCGGAGATCTACTACGGCCAGCTGACCAACCACTACGTGGTGGTGGGGACCCGCACGCCCGATTTCGAGTTCAGCTACCCTTCGGGTGACGACAACGTGCGGACCACGTACCGGGGGACGGGGGGCATTCCGCTGGACTCCTTGTTCCGCCGGGCGGCCTTCGCGGCGCGGTTCCAAACGGTGAACCTCCTGCTCTCCGATGAGATTACCGGCACAACCCGGATCCTGTTCCGCCGCAACATCATGGAACGGGTGCGGACCTTGGCGCCCTTCCTGCGCTTCGACGGCGACCCGTACGCGGTGCTGGTCGACGGGCGGCTGTTTTGGATCATCGACGCGTACACGACCGCGTCCGGTTTCCCGTACGCGATGCCGCATCCCCGCTGGCAGGCCAACTACGTGCGCAACGCGGTGAAAGCGGTGGTGGACGCCTATCACGGCACCGTCCACTTTTACGTGTTTGCGCCGGACGACCCGCTGATCCAGGCGTACGCCCGCATGTTCCCGGGGCTGCTCAAGCCCATGGACGCCATGCCGGCCGCCCTCCGGGCCCATGTGCGCTATCCCGAGGATCTGTTCCAGCTGCAGGCGGAAGTGCTGGCCCTCTACCACATGGACAACCCGACGGTTTTCTACAACCGGGAGGACGTGTGGCGCCCGGCGCGGGAGGTGTTCAGCAGCGACGCCTCCGGGCAGACCCGGGAGCAGGTGATGAGCCCGTACTACGCCATCGTGCAGCTGCCGGATCGGGACGAACCCGAGATGGTCCTCATGCTGCCCTTTACACCTACGGAGCGCAACAACATGATCGCCTGGTTCGCGGCGCGCATGGACGGCGACGACTACGGGCGGCTGCTTTTGTATGAATTCCCCAAGGACGTGCTCATCTACGGGCCCATGCAGATCGAGGCCCGCATCGACCAGCACCCGGACATCTCGCAGCTTCTGACCTTGTGGGCCCAAAGGGGCTCGCAGGTCATCCGCGGCAACATGCTGGTGCTGCCGGTGGAGCGCAGCCTGTTGTACCTGAAGCCCATCTACCTCCAGGCCGAAACCGGCGACCTGCCTGAGCTGGTGCGGGTCATCGCCGCCTTTGGCGACCAGCTCGCGTGGCACCCGACCCTCATGGGCGCGCTGCAGGCCGTGCTGCCCGGGGCGCCGGCGGGGACGCCCGCGGCGTCCCCGGCGCCGGCTGCACCGGGGGCAGACGCCGCGACGCCGCCCGGAGCCGCGGAGGAAGGCGCGCCCGGCGCGGAGCCCGCCCGGAGGCCGCCGGCGGGGGACGCGGTGCGCCAGCTGGCCGCCGAGGCGCTGCGTACGTACGAGCAAGCGCAGGAACGGTTGGCTGCCGGGGACTGGGCCGGCTACGGGGCCGCGCTGGAGCGGCTGGCCGCGATCCTGCGGGTGCTGGCGGGCGAGTAGCGAAGGCTTGGCATAGCCCTTCTCTCCCGGGAATATAGATCGTCCCGAAGGGGGAGATGGCGGTGTCACGCTGGAGCAGCAGAGCCAAGTGGTCGCGGTTGCCCAAGGCCGCAGAATCGGCCGGGCCGGGATTGCTGTTTATCCTCGTCGCCCTGGTGGCGGTGGCGGTCGCCGGGGCGCGCCTTTTGGGCTTCGGACCCGGACTCGACGTGGAGACGGTGCAAACCCGCATCGCGCCGCCGAGTCCCGGCGGAGCGGCCCCCGTTCCGCAGGCGCCCCCACAGCCCAAGGCGCCGCCCGCGCCGGCTGCCGCGGCACCGTCGGTGGTGCTGGTCTACCACGCGCACGCTACGGAGAACTACGGCCCCGGGCAGCCCCACGCTGCGCAGGGTCGTCCCGGCGACATCGTGCAGGTCGGCGAGGCGTTCGCCGAATCTCTGGAGGGCCGCGGCCTCGAGGCCATCCACCACACCCAGGTGCACGACCACCCCAGCTGGGCGGAGGCGTTCCCGCGGGCCGCTCAGGCCGTCGGTGCCCTGCTCCAGCAACACGACGGCGTCCGGGCGGTGATCGACATCCACCGCGACGCCATCACCAACGACGTGGGACGGGCGTACACCACCGCCACCATCGGCGGCCGGCCCGTGGCCCGCATTCTCCTGGTGGTGGGAGAGGGCAACAACCCTTACGCCCGGGAAAACACCGCTTTTGCTGAAGCGCTGAAGGCCAAGATGGACGCGCTCTACCCGGGGCTGGCCCGCGGGATCCGAGTCCAACAGTCGGATTACAACGGCCGCCTGCATCCCAACTCGGTGCAGGTGTTCATCGGCGACCACCGCTACAACACGGTGGATGAGGCCCGGGAGGCGGCACGGCTCTTGGCCCACGTCGTGGCCGAGGTGCTGCGGGAGCAGGGCGGCGTCTAGCGGCGCCTTTCGCCGCCCGGGCATACTAGGGCGGGGAGGGTGTTGGGTGGAGATCGCGTTTCGCCCCGACGACGAGGCGGTCCTGGAACACTTGGTCCAGGGCCGCTTCGTGCCGTGGCAGAGGCTGCAGGAGCGCTTGCGGGCTGAGCGAGAGGCCCTGGCCCACGGGTTCGACCGGCTGTTGTGCTGGTCCCAGCTGGATCTGCACTTGTATGAGCACCAGCGGGAAGCGGTCACGCGGGTGCTGCGGGAGATGCGGGGCCGGGCGCTCCTGGCGGACGAGGTGGGCCTAGGCAAGACCATCGAAGCGGGCGTCATCACCAAAGAGTACATGGTGCGGGGCTTGGCCCGCAAGGTTCTGGTCTTGGCACCGGCGTCGCTGCTCACCCAATGGCAGCAGGAGCTCAACGAGAAGCTGGGCATCCCGGCCCGCATCAACCGGTCCGAGCACAACTGGGACCGGTGGGACTGCATCATCACCTCCCTGGACACGGCGAGGCGGCCGCCGCACGCGGACCGCATCCAGGCCGTCGCCTGGGACGTGGTCATCGTCGACGAAGCCCACCGGCTGAAAAACCGGCACACCGTCAGCTGGCGGTTCGTCGACGGGCTGCGCAAGAAATACCTGCTGCTGCTCACGGCGACGCCCATCCAAAACGACTTAACCGAGCTGTACAGCTTGTTCACCCTGCTCAAGCCGGGCCTGTTGCGCACGTACTCGGCCTTCCGGCGGGAGTTCATGCTGGATCGCCGTGCGGCCAAGCACCCCGTGCGGCTGAGGGAGCGCCTGCGTGAGGTGATGGTGCGCTCCACCAGGCGGGACGCCTTGCTGCGCCTGCCGCGCCGCATGGTGGAAACCGTGAGCGTCCCCTTGTCGGAACCGGAGCGGTGGTTCTACCAGGAAGTGCTGTCCTTTGCCCGCTCCTTGCACGCTGCGGCTAGGGGCGAACGGGGACACGTGCTGCCCCTCATCCTGCTATTGCGGGAACTGTGCAGTAGCCCCGCCGCCGCCGCCCGCACCTTGCAGGCCATGGCCGCAAGCCCCCGCCTCGCGGCGCCGGAGCGGGTCGCGGCGGGGCGGCTCGCGGCCCGGGCTGCAGCGCTGTCCGCGGCGGCGCAAAAGCTGGCGCTGGCCGCCGAGTGGATCGGGGCGCACCGGGGTGAGCCGGTGCTGGTGTTCACGGAGTTCCGGGCGACCCAGGCGGCCTTGGCCCAGCGCCTAGAGCAGCTGGGTATGCCCGTTGCGCTTTTCCACGGAGGGCTGTCGCGGGAAGAACGAGCCGCGGCGGTGGACCGCTTCCGGCGGAGCGACGGGGTCCTCATCAGCACCGAAGCGGGTGGGGAAGGGCAGAACCTGCAGTTTTGCCGGATCGTCCTCAACTACGACCTGCCTTGGAACCCCATGCGGGTGGAGCAGCGCATCGGGCGGGTCCACCGCCTCGGCCAGACGCGGGACGTGCAGGTGGTGAACCTGGTGGCCCCCGGCACCATCGAAGATCACGTCTATCGCCTGCTCCATGAGAAGATTGGCCTTTTCCGGCAGGTCATCGGCGACCTGGACCTCATCCTGGCCGACGAACCGGCGGGCCTGGAAGGGACCGTCGGCCGGATCGTCCTCGAGTCGAGGGACGAGAGGGAGCTCAAAGATCGCCTGGCCGATGTGGGCCTGCGCCTTGAGCGGGAGCGGCAGCGCTGGGAGGCGGTGCAGCAGTTGAATGCGGCGCTGCTGGACGAAGGGGAGGTGGCGAGCGATGCCGGTGCCGGAGCGGAACCCTAGCGCCGTCTACGGCGACGAGCCGCTCTCCTGCCGGCCGGAGCCGGAGTCGCCAGGGGACCACGCAACCATCTTGGAGGGGCATGCCTGGGGCACGGTCGCGAGCGTCCTGCACCCGCTGTCGTTGGACCTCGAGTGGGCCCGCTCTGTCCTGATGGGCGCACCGGGGGAGGCGGCGGACAGGGCGGCTGCGTCCGGGCACCCCGAGGCGGCGGCCATGGAGGCCTGTGTCGCCGCGGTCCGCTTCGCCAACGCCCAGGCTCGCCTTCTCGGCCGCCGGCTCATCCACCAGCGGCAAGTCTGGTTCTGCTTCAAGGTGGTCTACCGGTCCGACGAAACCCGGGAGGAATTGGTGTCCCTTATGGTCGACCCGCTGACCGAAGAGGTGGACCCGATTCCTGCACCGCTGGGCGGGCGGGACATGGTCCTCGACGGTGGCGCGGCCTTGGACGGCTACCCGCTGCGGCGCTTGTACCGGCAGGCGTGCTGCTACGTGCAGGAGGCGGCCGCGGTCCGGGGCCAAGAGTACGCCCGCAGCGCGCAGCGCCGCTTGGAGCGGGACATGGTGCGGCTGGAGGACTACTACGCGGGCCTGCGGGAGGAGGCGTTGGAGCCTGTGGCCCGGGAACTGCACCGGCTGGAGGCGGCCCGCAACCGCGCCCGGCTCTGGCGGGCCCTGGTGGCCGGCCAAGGGGAGGACCTGAATGCGCCCGCCGAGGCGGACCCTGAGGGCGGCGACGAGGAGCGCGCGGCCCTGAAGGCGCGCGTCGACCGGATCGTGGCGGCTCTCGACGCGGACCAAGCCCGGCGCGTGCGCGAGCTGCAGGAGAAGTACCGCGTCCGCGCGGAGGCATCCCTGCTGGCCGCCGCCCTGGTCTGGGCGCCCAAGGTCGAACTGCGCTACAAGCTCACGGGCGCCGCCCGGCGGGAGGTTACCTTCTATTACGACCCCCTCCGCCGCCGCTGCGTCGACCTGAACTGCGACGCGTGCGGCGCGCCGCTGGCGGTGACGTACCTGTGTGCGGCGGGGGACTTGGCGTGTCCGGACTGCTACGCGCCGTGCGCCGCCTGCGGGCGGCCGCTGTGCCGGGCGTGCGCGCCGGCCCGCTGCCACGTGTGCGATGCTCCCTTGTGCGGCCTCTGCCCTACCGAGTGTCCCTTGCCGAGTCTGACCCAAGTCCCCAATCCGGACGTCGCCGTGCCCGGGCCTGAGCCCTATCGCGTGTGCGCCGCTTGCCGCGCCCGCACCTGCGCGGCGTGCGCCGCGCTGGCAGGTTTCTTGGCCGGCTGACGCCCCCGGCCGCTGGGGCTGGCCCGAGCGGTGCGGCTGCCGGGCCCCGCACGCAGGGAGGCGGGTGGTGGATGGGCCGCCGTCGGGCCCCAACGTCCGCCGGGCCCCGCTCGACGGGACGCGGGGCAGGAGAACAGGGCGTCCGCTTCGCTGCGCCGCGGCGCCTACGAGCGGCTCTCCGGGGGTGCTGCGGGGGCGAAGGAGATCGGGCGCCGGCGACGAAGCCCTGCTCGAGATCAGCCTGGTGCATGCGGACAGGAAGGAGTTCCATCATGGTCCGTTCCTTTGGCGGGCGGCAGCCGGTAGTGGGCGCGCGTGTGTTCATCGCGGACAACGCGCAGGTGATCGGGGACGTGACGCTGGCCGACGGGGTCAGCATCTGGTTCGGCGCCATCTTGCGGGGAGACATCGAGCCGATCCGCATCGGCGAGGACAGCAACGTGCAGGATGGCGTCATCATGCACACGGACGAAGGCTACCCGGTGGAGGTCGGCCAGCGGGTCACCATTGGCCATGCGGCCATCATCCACGGCGCCGTCGTGGAAGATGAGGCATTGATCGGGATGGGGGCGATCCTCCTGTCGGGGGCGCGCGTGGGCCGCGGCGCGGTGGTGGCTGCAGGGGCCTTGGTGCCGGAGCGGGCCACTATCCCGCCGGGAGTGCTGGCCATGGGTGTGCCGGCCCGGGTGGTGCGGCCGCTGAACCCCGAGGATCACGCCCGGATCATGCGGGGCGTGGAGAACTACCGCCACCGCCGCGATCGCTACTTGGCGGAGGGCTTTGGCATCCGCTAGCTGCGCCGCCGCCTCGGCGGGGAACCGCGCTGCCCGCCAGCGCCGGAGGGCGCACCCCGTACCGCCCGCTCCAAGACCGGATTCTGGAGTTGGCCGGTCCCGTCAGCCGCCGGCACGATGGGCATGTAAAGCAGGGTGGCGGCCTCAGCCCGTGCCCTGACGTGCGGGCGCGCCAAGGCCTTCAGCTCGTCCAGGCGCGCCCGGGCCGCGTCCATCTCCGGGTTCTGGTCGCCGGTCGAAGCGGCGTGCGCGTAGGCCGCGAGGGTATCCAGCTCCTGCTCCAACCACGCCCGGGCGGCTTCCAGCCACGCGCTGTCTTCGGCCTGCAGGAGGCGGGCCAGGACGCCGACCGCCTGCTCGTGGGCTTCGCCCAGCGAAAGCTCGGGCGGCTCGGCGGGCGTGCCGTCGCCCGTGGGCAGGGGGCGCCATGGGCCTGGGCCAGCGTCCCAGGGAAACCCCTCGCCGGTCACGAGATCGACGGCCACGGACGCAAGCCGATCCCGCGGCTCATGGCCCACGTACGTCAATAGGAAGTGGAACACCAGGTAAGGGCGGAACGCGACCGGCCGCACGCCGGGGACCTCAAGCCACGCCCGCCCGAGGCGCCCCGCGCGCAGCGCTGC
>DATCKT010000189.1:0-12378 GCA_036562195.1 Limnochordales bacterium | reverse complement strand
GTGTTGAGCTTGTACACCGTGACGCTGTCGCCCAGCTCCTGCGCCACTTCCTCCAGGATGGGCGCCAGGCGCCGGCAGGGCCCGCACCAGGGAGCCCAGAAATCCACGACCACGGGCCCGGGGGCCTTCAGCACCTTCTGCTCGAATTCAGCGTCCGTCACGGTTTGCACCGTTGCCATCCTCGCTGACCTCCTATGTCCCGACCGGTCCCCGGGGCGCGTCTCCCGGCCGGCCTGGTGATGGGTGCAGATGCCGGCCTGCGCGGCCGGGCCAATCCGCTACCATTATAATACACCCACCGGGTATGGCAAGGAGGCCCGTCGACTTCCATTTTCTGACCGTGTGCACTATAATTCCAGAGAAACACCGCACAGCCAGACCATTGGCACACGGACAAGCTGACGACGGTGGCCCGCTGGGCCGCCCGCCGGCGCGGCCGTCGCGATGCCAGCACCTGGAAACCGCCCTGGCGATGCTCGCGCCGCCGGCTGCACCGTCGCACCAGAAAGGGGACGCAACGTGACCTCGTCCAACCGCACCTACGTCATTATCGGCAACGGCGTGGCCGGCACCAACGCCGCCGAGCGCCTGCGCGCCGAGGACCCCAACAGCCGCATCGTCATCATCGCTCAGGAACCTTATCCCCTGTACAACCGGGTGGCGCTGCCCCGGTTTCTGAAGCTGGAGACGCCGCTGGAGAAGGTCATGCTGAAGGACCTCCAGTGGCACCGGGACATGGGCATCGAACTCCACCTGGAAACCCGGGCGGTGCGGATCGACGTGCCCAGCCGCACCGTCGTGACCGACAAGGGACAGGAGTTCGTCTACCACAAGCTGCTGGTGGCCACCGGCGGCCGGCCCAACCGGCTCAACGTGCCCGGGGACGACACTTACGGCGTGTACAACTTCCAGACGCTGGACGACACCAAGGCCATCATGGAGCGGGTACAGGAGTCCCGCCGGGCGGTGGTGGTGGGCGGAAGCTTTATCGCGTACGAGCTGACGGAAGCCTTCCGCCACCGGGGCTTGGAGACCACCTGGATCATGCGCGGCGACCGCTTCCTGCGCCGGGTGCTGGACGAGGACGGCGGGAAGCTGGTGGACCTGCTGGCCCGGGAGGCCGGCGTCAACATCGTCTACAACGACACGGTCAAAGAGATCGTGGCCCAAGACGGCGTTGTGTCCAAGGTCATCACCGCGGCGGGGCGCACCATCGAAGCCGACATGGTGGGCGTCGGCGTCGGTCTGACCCTCAACACGGAAGTGTTGGCGGGCACAGGGGTGGAGGTGCGCAGGGGCATCGTCACCGACGCGTCCTTGCGGACGTCCGTCCCGGACATCTTCGCCGCCGGCGACGTGTGCGAGTTTTACGACGTCACCGTGGAGGGCTATAACATCCTCGGCACCTGGAACAACGCTTCGGGCCACGGGAAGCTGGCCGCGGGCGGCATGCTCGGCCACGACGAGGTGTACAACCAGGTGCCCAACTACAGCAGCACCCTGTTCGCCTCCACCTTAAGCGTCGTCGGGGCGACGCCCGACACGCGGCCGGACCTGGAGTCCATCAGCCGCGTCGACTGGGAAGCCAAGACGTACCGGCGGCTGTTCTTTTGGAAAAACCGGCTGGTGGGCGCGGTGTTCATCGGCGGCCGCAAGGGGAAGCGCCAGATCACCGAGATGATCCGGGACCGGACGCCCATCGAGGGACCGCACGAGCGGCTCCTGGATCTCTGATCCGGACATGCGATCGTCGAGGCGCGGAAACCTGACGAGCGCTTCTCGGGGGGCGGATCGCGAGGAGGGGGCGCCATGCGCATCTATACCCGGACGGGCGACGGCGGCGAGACGGGCCTCTTTTCCGGCCAGCGGGTGCCCAAGGACGACCCGCGCGTGGAGGCCTACGGCACCGTGGATGAACTCAACAGCTGCCTGGGCTTGGTGCGGGCCGAGGCGCTGCCGCCCGATGTGGACGAACTGCTGCAAAGGGTCCAAAACGACCTGTTCACCATGGGCGCCGACTTGGCCACCCCGCCGGGGGGCCGCAGGGCGGACAAAGCGCCCCGCATCGGCCCGGAGCATGTGCGGGCCCTGGAAACGGCCATTGACCGCTACGAAGCGGATCTCCCGCCGTTGAGGGCCTTCATCCTTCCCGCCGGCCCCCGGCCGGTGGCGCTTTTGCATGTGGCGCGCACCGTCGCCCGCCGGGCCGAGCGGCGGGTCGTCACCCTCTACCGCGCCGGCGGCGTGGCGCCTGAGGCCGTCAGCTACCTCAACAGGTTATCTGACCTGCTGTTTGTCTTGGCCCGCGCGGTGGGAGCGCGCCTGGGCGCCGCGGAAGTTCCGTGGCACCCGCCGGAGACCAGGCAGCCCCATCCTTGACAAGCCCGCGCCTCACCCTGGAAGCCAGCAGCCTAGCCTGACCGCGGCGGCTTGCCCTCAAAAGCGAGCGGCCCGCCCCTCATGGGGCGGGCCTGGTGCGTTTTGCCGGCATTACGGATGCGTCCTAAAGCACCGGCCTCGCGTCACTCGATCTCGTGCCGCCACGATTCGATGGTGCCGGCGAACTTCTCCAAGGCTTCCTCCCGCTTCCTGCGGCGGCGCTCCGCTTCCTCCTCCAGGCGAGCCCGTTCCTCTTCGGTAAGGGTCGCGGCCGCGATCCGCTGGAGCCCTTCGGCCACCTCGGGCTGGGTGGCTCCCGCCGTCTCGGCCATGAGCTCCGCCGCCGCGTCCATGAACCGCTCCCGGTCGATCTGGGCCAGCGTCTCCAAGGCCGCCAGCTGCACGTTGCGCAGGCGGTCTTCCACAGCCACCCGCACCAGGGCGCCGGCCAAGGGCCCCGCGTCGGGCACCAGGCGGATCATTTTGAGGGCCACTTCCCGGACAGCGCCGCTCTCCTCCCGGGTCAGATCCTTGAGGGTATTGAGGAGCGGCTCCCGCTTGGCGGCCGCGAGGATGCTTTGCACAGCGGCGCCGCCTTCGTCGGTTTCGCGGAACTCGAGCAGCCCCTCCTGCTCAAAGTCCAACAACGTCTGGGCCGCCCGGCTGCGGGTCTTGGCATCCACCAGCACCAGCCGCACCAGATCGCCCACCGCGGCCTTGAGGCGGCGACGCGCGGCGGCCACGACGCCCAGCTCTCGGATGCGCGCGCTGCTGTCCCGCAGCCAGCGCAGCAGCAGGCCGTTCGAACAGCCCTCGACGCCCTCCATGAGCGCGTCGTAGGCCTTCCGCTCCAGCCGGTCCACCTTTTCGCCGAAGGGCCTCCGGTAGAACTGGGCCAGCACTTCCAGCAGCGCGTCGCTCTTGCTCTTGCCCGCCAGGTAGATGCCCAGGCACTGCAGCTGGTAGTCGCCCGAGTCCAACGCCTGGCGCACGGGCTCCCGCAGCACCTCCGGATCGTAGGACAGCACGATCCGGATGAGCTCGCCCGCCAGCCAGCCTTCCTCGGTCAGCGCGATGACGTGCATCAACGCGGGCACCGCTTCGGGATCGGCCATCTGGGCCAGCAGCTCCTTGATTTGGTCGCGCGCCTCATAGAAGCGGTGGCGGATGTGCCGCTCCAGCTCGCCGTAGAAATCCTTGTCCTTAACGCGGCTGAGGATGAGGCGATAGAAAGGCACCTGCACCGCGGTGGGCTGGTCGTTGAGCACCCGCAAGAAATAGCGGGTCTTGCGCGGCAAGAGAGCCAGCTGCTCCAGCTGGCGCCGCACCTCTTCGTCCACCGTCCCGTCCTCGGCGACCAGATCGCGGAACAAGTCCTCCACCCGGATGCGGTACGTCTCGTTGTCCATCCGTGTGGCCGCCGAGCGGGTTGGCCGCACCCTGTCTGTGAGGAAGCCGCTGTTCAATGGTCTTCCCTCGCAATCGTATCGTCGTTGCCGAACCAGTAGTCCCTGTACTCCACCACCAGGCGAGTGCCCACCAAGCTGGAACGCGCCCGCTGCGCCCGGAGCACGGTGTACCCGTCCACCTCCTGGAACTCCTGTTCCACGTCGAGGGTACCCCAGTCGTACTCCAGCCACGCCTTCTCGGCCAGCCACGTGCGGCCGTTGACCCACAGCTTGCCCGCCTGCGCACCGGGGCCCGGCACGCGCCGCCGGCCTTCCAGCACGTACAGGGGATCGCCGTTGCTGTTGGTCTCCTCCCCTACCAGTTCCAGGTCGAACTCATCGATACCGGTGTGGAGCTGCAGCAGCGTGGTCGGAACGTCATCGGACAGAAAGCCCGGTTTACCGTAGGTTGTCACCTGGAACTCGCCGTTGCGGCGCACCACGTCCGAGTAGAAGCGCCACGTGATGAAGAACAACTGCAACTGGACGTCCTGGCGGAAACCCATGTCCGCCGGGAGGAGCCCAGCGGCGCGGTTGAGATTCGCGACGACGTCCTCGACGTCCGGTGCGCCCGCTGCTGCTCCGGCCAGCATCAGGCAAAAGCAGACCACCCACGCCCCTAGGGTCCACCGCCGGAGGAGACCCAGGCGTGCACCGCCGCCAGCTCCCACCCCGTCTACCCCCAGCACATTTTGCCATTTGGCACTTCTCTTCTGCGCGGTCCTAGCTTTTCCTGCGCCGTGGGACCTGGCCCCGGGGGCGCAAGCCGGCGGAGCACAAGGACCGCCACGGACCGTGTGGCCGGGGGCATCCTTGGTCACATGCGGATGGGTCGAAAACGGCGCCTGCCGGCGCTGGGCCAATGACCGTAGGGACAACCGGCTCGGATGACAGCCGGGATCATCGGCGTCATCTCCAGTATACCCCATTATCGGCCGGCTATCTACCGACTGGCCCGCATGGCGCCCGGGGTTTCACTACAGCCTATGCCGACGGCCTGGTGAACAGGACCCGGCCGGTGTTATAATACGGCCAAGCGCACAAGGCCCGGCGGCGCCGCCTGACCGAGCCGGCCGCCTCATCCTCCCAGGAGGTGTCCTCATGGCCCAAGCCCGCGACCGGATTCCCCCGGGTCAGACCGTCACCACCGGCTGGCCAGTGCTGCATGAGGGGCCCGTGCCCGTCTTTGACCCCACCACTTGGACCTTGCGCGTGTTCGGCGACGTGGAGCGGCCGCTGGTCCTGACCTACGAAGAATTCCGCAGGCTTCCGACGCGCGAGGTGCGCTGCGACATCCACTGCGTTACCCACTGGAGCAAGCTGGATAATGTATTCGAGGGCGTGCCCTTCAGCGAACTGGCCCGCTTGGCCGGGGTGAAACCGGAGGCGCGCTACGTCATCCTCCATGCGGAGAACGACTACACCACCAACGTGCCGCTGGAGGACTGCCTACGGGACGAGTGCCTGTTGGCCTTCCGGCACAACGGCGCGGATCTCACGCCCGAGCACGGCTGGCCCCTGCGGGCCGTCATCCCCCACTTGTACTTCTGGAAGAGCGCCAAGTGGGTGCGGGGCGTCGAGTTCTCCCGGGTGGACAAACCCGGTTTCTGGGAGCAGCGCGGCTATCACAATTACGGCGACCCGTGGCGGGAGCAGCGGTTCTGGTTCGACTAACGGGTTCGACGAGCCGGTTGGATGAACGCCCGCCGGCCGTGGCCGTCGGCGGCGCCCAGCCTTCCGGGCCTGGCGAAACGCGCCGCGGTCCCCCTTGCCCCTATGCGGCCACGCCCAACAGGTGCAGCATGAGGCCTTTCTCGGCGTGAAGCCGGTTCTCCGCCTGGTCGTAGATGATGGACCGCTCCGACTCGATGAGGTCCTCGGCGATCTCCAGCCCCGGGTGGATGGGCATGTCGTGCATGATGTAGGGATTGTGACCGTCCAGCAGCGCACGGTTCACCTGATACGGCCCCATCACCGCCAGGCGGCGGGCCTTCTCGTCCGCGTAGGCGGGGTTGTGGAAATTCTCCATGTCCACCCAGGTGTCGGTGTAGACGAAGTCGGCGCGCTTGACGGCCTGGGGGTCTTTGGTCACCTCCAGCCGGCCGGTTTGGGCGGCCTGCTGCATGAGTTCCTCGTCCCAGGAAGCCTCATTGACCTCGGGCGTGACCAGGATGACCCGGGCGCCCACCTTGGTGGCGCCTGCCGTTAGGCAGTTGGCCACGTTGTTGTGGATGCCCACGTAGGCGATGGTGACGCCGTCAAAGGTGCCCGTGCGCTCGTAGATGGTGAGCAGGTCCGCCAGGGCCTGCGTCGGGTGATAGCGCTCGCAGCAGCCGTTGATCACGGGCACGTCGGCGGCGGCGGCCAGTTCCCGCAGGTCCCGGTGGCGCAAAAGGCGCGCCATGATCAAATGCACGTGCCGGGACACGTAGCGGGCTTCGTAACGGATGGGCGAGATCGCGAAGTTGGATTTGTCCCAGTCCATCACCACGGCGCGCCCGCCCAGCTCCTGGATGGCCAGCTCAAAGGAGAGGCGCGTGCGGGTCGACGTCTTTTGAAAGAGCATCAGCAAGTTGCGGCCCGCCAACGCGTTGGCGTAGCGCTGTGGGTCGCGCTTCACGGCGCGGGCCTTGTCCAAGACGGCGAGGATCTCCTCCGCGGGCATCTCTTTCAGGGACAGAACGTCTTTCACGGGGTCACCTACTTACCGCGAAGATGCTGACGGGCGGGTGGACCACAGTGCGGACACGCGCCCGGGACGAACATGCAACAATATACAACGGGGGCCAGGTTCAATCCTGGCGCGGTGGGGACCAACCAGCCGGAAGGTGCCGGCGAGGCCCGGAGCCTGGCCCGGCGCTCGCGGCTACTGTCGGCCGGCAGGGCTTACAGGAGGGCTTAGGAAAAAAGACGCACTTCCACCGGCTCACCCGCCGGCAGCCAGCCCCGCTCCAACGGTACGACCACCAAGCCGTCGGCACGCACCAGGGAGGTCAACTGGGCGGAGCCGCCCCGCAAGGGTTCCGCCACCAGCTCCCCGGCGACCACGTCCAGCCGCACCCGGGCATAGAGCTCCCGGCCCTTGGGGGCGCGGATATCCGCCGCGAGGCGGGCCCGCACCACCGGCTGCCATCGCTGCAGGGCAGCACAACCCATGCGCCAGCGCAACGCCGGCCGGACGAACAGTTCGTACGTCACCAAAGCCGAGACCGGGTTTCCGGGCAAGCCGCACACGACCCGGTCGCCGATCAACGCCAGCAGGGTCGGTTTGCCCGGCGCCATGCGCACGCCGTGCACGAGGATGCCGGGCGACCCCAGTTCCCGGATGATGTCGGCGGCCAAGTCATCCAGACCCACGGAGCTGCCGCCGGACAGGAGAACCAGGTCGTGGCGGAGGCCTTCCTGAAGCGCGGCTCGCCAAGCAGCCGCATCGTCGGCCACGATGCCGCCGATGCGGGGGATGCCCCCATCGGCCCGCACCGCCGCGGCCAAGGAGTAGGCGTTGGCGTCCCGGACCTGGCCCGCTCCCGGTTCCCGGTCGGGCGGCACCAGCTCATCACCGGTGGAGAAAATGGCCACCACGGGCCGGCGGTAGACCCAGGGGCGCACGCAGCCTACGGCCGCCAGCGCCCCCACGTCCTGCGGGCGCAGGCGGTGCCCCGCGTCCAGCAGCACCTCCCCGGCCGCCAAATCGGCCGCAGCCGGGAGCACGTTCTCGCCCGGCCGGACGGGCACCGTGACGGCGATGGCCGTGGGCGTGGGTCGACCGGGCGTCGTCCCGCGGACCTCGGTGTGCTCCACCGGAACGACCGCGTCCGCGCCCGGAGGCAGCATGCCGCCCGTGGGAATCCATGCGGCCTCACCCGGGCCTACGTTGACGTCCGGCGCCCGGCCCATTTGCACGCGGCCCGCCACGCGCAGCACGGGCGGACCTCCGCCCTCATCCGCCCGCACCGTGTCAGCGGCCCGTACCGCGTAGCCGTCGACTAAAGAGCGCGCGAAGCCGGGCACGTCGGCACCGGCCCGCACTGCCCGGGCCAGGACGCGCCCGACGGCCTCTTCCAGGGGCACCTGCTCTTCCGGCGGGCGGTACGCGGGCAAAGCGCCGATAAAACGCTTGAGCGCTTCCTCCACGGTAGGCAGCTTTTCTAAATGGAAAGGCTTGGCCGCCTCGCGCATGGGCCGCGCTCCGTGGTCGGGGTTAAGAGGCCGCACCGGCGCCGGGGCCGGCGGTTTGGCCGTCCAGGCCTAAAGCGGGCGCCACGCTGCGCAGGGCGTCGATGACGGTTTGGATGTGGTCGTCCAGGTCGACCCCCAGGGCGGCGGCGCTTGCCACCAGCTGCTCCCGGTGCACACCCTTGGCGAAGGCCTTGTCCTTCATCTTCTTCTTGACCGACTGGACCTCCACCTCATGGATGCTCTTGTTGGGGCGCACCAGGGCCACCGCCATCACAAAGCCGCACATTTCATCCACCGCGTACAACGCCTGCGACATCTTGTCCTTGCGCTCCAGGTTGAGGTAGTCGGCGTGGCTTTTGATGGCGTAGATGACGTCCTCGGGGTAGCCCAGCTCCGTCAGGATGGCCGCTCCCCGCAGCGGGTGGTCAGGCGGGTTGGGCCAGCGCTCGTAGTCGAAGTCGTGGAGGAGGCCCGTGATCCCCCACCGCTCTTCGTCCTCGCCGAAGCGGCGCGCATACGCCCGCATGGCGGCCTCGACCGCCAAGGCATGCCGCAGGAGGCTCTCGCTCTTGGTGTACTCGGTCAGCAGCTCCCACGCGGCGGCGCGTGTCATCACTGGATGCCCCACGGACATGGTGCGTTTCACCTCTCCTGGCAGTCACCCATCTTTTCAGCAGGTTGTCCACAAGCCCGCCGAGCGTTCTCGGCGAGATACCCGCACGTTCCCGGAGGGCGCCCGCCCCGTCTGCCTCAATAAAACAGCAAACCCCCTCCGCGGCCCGGCCCGGAGGGGGCGCCGGCCTTCGCAGGCCGTCACGCCGCGAAGGCTTTGTCCGCCTGATCCGGCGGCACCACCACAATCGCGTTCTTGGCGCACACGCTCTCGCACAGCTTGCACCCGACGCAAGACTTGGGATCCACCAGTTCGGCAATCCCATGGAACGAGGGTCCCGTCAGCGCCAGGCAGTCGAACGGGCAAATGTCTACGCAGAACGAGCAACCCGTGCAGTGAATCGGGTCCACCACCGGCTTGGGCCAGTTGCCCCGCTTGGGGATACGCGGCAAGAGGTTGCCGTACTGGTCCTCAATGCACTCGGCCGGGCAGGCGTAGCTGCAGGCATGGCAGTCGATGCACCGCGTCGGGTCGATCACGTGCACTTGCTTACGCTCGCCGGAGATGCACTGTACGGGGCAGACCTTCACGCAGGCGGTACAACCGATACACGCGTCGGTAATAAAATGCGCCAACGTTATGCCCTCCCTAAGGGACTCGCCGTCCCGCACCTAGGGGCATTATAACAGAGACGACGCCTCCGTGCCACATCGACCGTCCCCGGCTGCCTGCCCCACCACAGCCGCCAGCCCTTCCAGATCCATCACCATAACCCCGCCGGCCGCCCGCCGCGCGTCGTCATCGGCCCGGCGGCGCAGCAACAGCACGCACGGTGTGGCAACGACCGCGTCGTCACCGGGCGTCCGCGCGGCCGCCCACGCTTGGGCTTCGGCGGACGCCCGCTGGAGCGCCCGGGCCAGGCCCCGGCCCCTGCTGTAGTTGGCCACCGGGCTCGTCACCACCGCGAGCGCCTGCCCTGGGCCTACCAAGTAGCCGCGCCAACTCTGGTGGTCGCCCCGGGCGCCTTCCACTCGCCAGCCCTCGGGCAGCTTCTTCAGCAACCTTTGCAGTTCCCGCAAGGCCCCCTCCAGCTGCCAACCGGTCACGATGCGCGTCGCCATGATCCCCATGACGGCGATGCCCATGGTGCCGAACATGCGGAACAGCGCCACACCAAACTCGTTGGCCAGCCGGAACAGGCTGCCGACGGCGAAGGCGACCACCAGCAGCGGGATGACCCGGGCCATGGGGCCCTCCTCCTATCCGCTAACGGCCGAGGCGAGCCAGCCACCGGACGAGGGTCGTCCGCTCTTCCGGCGTCATGGGCAGCGGCGGCATCTGCGTCGGCGGCAGCGGCACCGGATTGGGCAAGGCCAAGCTCTCCCACACGCTGGCCCAATCATCCTGCTCAGACCGTTGTGCAACGGACGTGCCGTCGGCGACGGTTGCACCAGAGCCGCCCGCCACCGGGACCGGCCGCGAGGCCGCGGTCCGCTGCTGGGCCGCGCCAGCGGCCGCGTACGGCAGCGGGCCGCTGTAGTTGGACCAGTACACCGGCGCCCGGTTCTTAATGGCCGGCGGGTTCTCCACCCACGAGTACAGGAACGCTTCCCACTCCTGCACCGGCAAAAGCTGCGTCCACGCGCCCACTTGGGTCAGATCCGGACCCACCTTGCCGCCCATGCCGTTCATGCTGTGGCACGCCATGCAGCCCTTGTCCGCGAAAATCTCCTTCGCGGCCCGGTTCTCTTCGGGCGTCAGGCCGGGCGCGTTGGGCAGCCGGCTCAAGAGCACTTCCCGGTCGGCCGGGATGTCCGGCGCCGGGATGTGCGCCGCCACCTCGTGCCAGTCGCCCATCATGATAAAGGTGGCTACCGCCCGCAGGTACAGCTCGTTCAGGGGACCGCCGTGCACCGAACCGAAGGTGGGCATGGCGGTATACGATGCCCACTCGCCCGTCACCAGCCGCTCCCACCGGGGCGTGGTCGTGCCCGGCCGGCCGTCCCGCACCGTGCGCACGATGAAATCAAAGGTGTCCTTGTCCTCCGCCGGGTGGCCGCGCAGGTCCTCGCGGTTCAGGGGTGGGCCGATGAAGCCTTGACCCGCGGCGCCATGGCAGACCACGCAGTTCTCAGCGAACGTCACCATGCCCCGATGCACCAGGTCCTCGTAGTGCTCCTCTTCGGCTCTGGCCATGCGGGTTCCCTCAAAGGCCAGGTACACACCCCAGGTAATGATGAGTGCCCAGACCAGCACGAGGACAGCGATGTACCTTCTCCCTCTCACAGGGGAACGACTCCTTTCACCCGAGGCCCAAGCCGTCAGTCTTCGTCGTCCGCGGCGCCTTCGTCCCGGTCGATCCACTTCTGGACAAAGTACATGATGGCAAGGGTCAGAAAGAAGGTCGTGAACACCAGCAGCAACTCGATCGCGTCGGATACGTGGTACACCTTAGAGCCCTCCTCACACGGGCGTCACGTGCTCGGGCAGATGACGATCCCGCTGACGGATGTCGCCCGTGTCCACAAGCAGCCGCCCACCGCGGATTTCCACCCGCATGTAGTCCATGGGACGCGGCGCCGGTCCGGCGATGTTCTGCCCCGTCGGCTCATACACCGAGCCGTGGCAGGGGCAGATGAACAGGTTCTGCGTTTGGTTCCAGGGCACCGTGCACCCCAGGTGCGGGCAGCGCCAATAGAGGGCGATGACCCCCTCGGGCAGCCGCGAGACGTAGAATCGCCCGTCCCGGATCCGCGTCACGCTGCCGACGGGAAACTCGTCGATGGGACCGGCGTCGATGACCGTGCCAAAGCCCTCCACCTTGCGCGGCCAGAACATGGCCAAGCCCGTCACCGCCGCCTGGACGGCGAAAATGCCCGCGGACGCCCACATCACGTTGCGCAACAGGCCGCGGCGGGTCATGGCCTCCCGCTTCTCTTTCTCCGACAGCTGCTGCTCCTTGCCCTCGGCCTCCGGCATTCCCATGTTCACCTCTTCGCCTTACTCTTTGCCATGGGGCGGGTACGGGATATCCCACGGCCAAGACAACGCCATCCCCTCACCCCGGAACGCAGTGCCGATGATGGTCAGCACGATGAAGGAGGCGAGGAAGAAGGTGTACATTGCGATCATGCACTCGCGGATGTCCGCCTGCCAGCGCCGCTTGACGATCACCCACAAGGAGAACGGAATGAACGTCATGAAGACGATGGGCACAAAAATCTCGGCGAACGCGTCCGGGAAACCGTGCATCTTCAGCCATGGGGCGATGCCGAAAGCCCCGCCCGCCGGCAGCCACTCATCCAACAAGATCAAGCCCACATTCCAGATGGTCGTGTAGATCGCGGAGAAGACCGCGATGGGCACGCCCTTCTTGCTGTAGAACCAAATGCCGGTGCCCTTCTTGCTGCGGTCGATGTAGGGGATGGCCGCCAAAAGCACCAGCACCGCCGTGGGCACCACCACGCCCGCCAGCGCCGGGTGCATGTGCAAAAGCAACTCCTGCAATCCCAGGAAGTACCACGGCGCCTTGGACGGGTTCGGCGTCAACTCCGGGTCCGCCATCCGGTAGAAGGGCGCCCGGACGAAAATGGCCATGATGGACAAAAGCAGCGTGATGGTCAGCGCGCCGATGAGCTCGATGCTCACCAGCTTGGGCCACACGTGTACGGGCCTCAGTTCTCTCTCGTCGACCTTCCGCAGGGAATCGTCGCTGCCCCCAGCCGCGGAGGGTTGCTGCACTTCCGTCGCCATGGAGAC
>DATCKT010000185.1:0-4615 GCA_036562195.1 Limnochordales bacterium | reverse complement strand
ACAGCGTCCCCTGCGGGCCCGCGGCCGAGATGCGGGTATACCAGCCGACCCGAACGAGGGCCAGGAGCCCGTTGAGCACGCCATAGAGCAGATGGCCGGAGTTGGGGAACAGGCCGCCGACGATCAAAGTGACACCCAGCGCCACTTGCACCAGCATCAGCACCTGCAGGAAGACGGTGGCCTGCCAGAACAGGCGGTTCGGCGAGCGCTTTAGGAAGTAGAGGATGAGGGCCCATACGGCCGCCAGCGCGTTGCCGGCGGCAAGCCACACGGTGAACAAGTCTTTGAGTTGCAGTACGGTTGCCATCGCTCCGCTCGGTCCTCCATCCGCCGGCCCAGACCCGCTGGGCCGGGTGGCATCGCCGATGGCTTCGCTGCGCCTGGGCCTGATTCCTGGCCCACCGCCCGACATTGCCGGCGATGATGAACGTCGGTGACCGGCGCCCGACGCCCCCTCCGGCCCTCACTCCGGAGCCGCTACCACAACTGCAGCCCCGGCACCTGCGGGTACTCGGCCGCCATCCGCCACAGCGACGGCAGCCAAGCCACGAGCGACAAGGCCAGGCCGAGCGCGAACCACGGCGCGATCCGGTCCAGCCAGCGCGGCATCACTCCGGGATCCTGCAGGGGCTGCGCCTCGGGCACCGCCAGCTCCTCCGCCCGCCGGGCGCCCAGGGCCGTGCGCAGCATGATCAGGAGGAACAGCCCGCCGGACAAAAACAGGATCACGCCGCCTGCGGCGGTGAGGGCTCCGGCCCAATGCCATTCGCCGAACAAGTCGGCGTAGGGAGCGGAGCTGAGGAACGTGCGGCGCGGCGCGCTGGCCAGCCCCATCCAGTGCATGCCCCGGGCCATGATGGCCGTCCCGAAAAACCAACTCCAGACCTGCACCACCGCCCACTTACGGCCCCACAAGGCGCGGCCGGACAACAGCGGCACCAGCCAGTAGCTGATGGCCATGAAGGTCAACGTGACGGCCCCCGCCACCTGGGTGTGCAGGTGCCCCACTACCCAGAGGGTGTTGTGGACGATCAGGTTCATGTTCAGCGACGAGTTGATGAGGCCCGTGATGCCGCCGGTGGCGAAGATCAGCATGGCCAACAGCTGCCCGGCCACCGACGGGTTGGACAGCCACGGCAGCGCCAGGAGCCACATGATGTACCCCCGCCCGCCCCGCCGCCGGGCCCCTTCTTCCACCGACGCCACCACCGTGAAGGCCGTCACCAGGCTCGGGAAGATGACCGCATAGGTCGTGACGCCGTGCAGCAGCTTGTAGCTGTGGGCCACGCCGGGGTCGGTGTACATGTGGTGCAGCCCGGTGGGCGTCGCCAGCACCACGAAGAGGAGGAACACCAGCCGCGCCAGCGACTCGCTGAACAGCCGCCCGCCCACCTGCGCGGGTAGCATGGTGTACCAGGACAGGTAGGCCGGCAGGAGCCAGAAATACACCAGCGGGTGGCCGGTGAACCAAAACAGCGCCCGCGTCAGAAGCGGGTTCACCTGCGGGCTCTGGCCCAGCGACCAGGGCAGCAGGTACACCAAGAGCGCCACCGCCAAACCCAGCGACGCGAGAAACCACATGGCCCAGGTGGCCAGCGCGGCGAAGGCCATGAGCGGCGTGCGCTCGTGGGGGTGGTCCCGCTTCCAGGCCCGCCACGTGAACCACGCATTCAGGGCCGCCATCCACGTGGCCAGCGCCACCAGCACCAGCCCCGCGTAGAAACCGGGATGGGCCTGCAGCGGGGCGTAGAAGGTGAACATCACTGTGGCCTGATTGCGGAAGATGGTGATAAGCAACGCCAGCGCACCGGTGACGGCCACCGCGACCGTGGCCCAGGCGAGGCCCCGATCGATCAGGGGCCGGCGCAGGCCGTGCACCAGGGCCAGCGACAAGAAGCCGATGATGAACGTCCCCGTAAACAAGAGCGCCAGCACCACGCCGTGGGCCGTCAGGCCGGTGTAGTACAGCTGCAGGGTGCCGGGCAGAAACCGGTACAAGTCGATCTGGAACTTGTCCAAGGCCTGCAGCGTGCCGAAGACGCCGCCCAGGGCCAGCAGGACAAAGCTCACGTAGATCATCACACGAATGTGCAGGCTGTCCGCCCGGTACAGCTCCCTCAGATCCGCCGCCTCGGCGCCGGTCGACGCCTCGCCGGGCGCGGCCGCCTCACCGGGCCGCAGTGGCTGGGGCTTCAACGACGATTCTCCCTTCCATGATGTGGTGGCCGACGCCGCAGTACTCGTGGCAGAACAGCACGTGCTCGCCGGGCTCGTCGAACCGGTAGTGGATCTCGGAAATCTGGCCCGGTATGAGCATTTGGTTGACGGTGGTGTACGGCACCCGGAACCCGTGGATGACGTCCAGGCTGGTCACCTGGAACGTAACTTCCGATCCGGCCGGGATCCGCACCTCGGCCGGCTGGAACGACCACGCCCGGGCCACCATCACCACCCGGTAGCGGCCCGGGGCCTCTTCGTAGACGCCCGGCTGGTCAAAGGGCGGCCGCTGGGTAACCGCGGCCGGGTCCACCTGTCCCGCGTCGCCGATCAGGCGGATGTCCAGGCCGTAGATGCTGTAGACCAAGACCAGCATGAGCGCGAGCAGCACCGCCGCGCTCAGCCAGATCCACAAGCGCTCGTAGCGGTCAATGTCCACCGAGCCCACCGCCGTAGCGAAGCATGTGGTAGTAGACGTAGGCCCACAAGATGACCGTGGCCGCCGCGTAAATCAAGACGATGACCATCGTCCCCAGCGGCGTGCGGACGCCGCCCGCGGCCGCCTCCCCGGTTCCCTGCGGCTGCCCCTCGCCGGGCGGGCTTCCGGTTTCCGCGTCGCTCATGCACAACCCCACCCTTTGCGCCGCGCCGCTCGGGCAGCGGCCCACATTGGCACACCCTGGCACCTACGGTGCACCGCCCCCCGCCGCTTTATGCATCTGTGGGAAACCGTATAAACGGCCCCTGCCGGGGTCATATTAGGGGCCGGACGCGTACGAGGACGCATACGATGTGGAGGCGGCTTCATGGAGAACGAGCACAACGGAAACGGACGCCGGCCCTCCCGGCCGCTTTTGCCCGCGCCCGTGTGGGCCGCCTTTGCCGGCGTATTGGTCTTCGTGGCCGCCTGGCTTGTGTTCTTCGTGCCCGCGGGCGCGCCCAGCCAGGACTTTGCCGGGGATGTGCCGGGGTTGGATGAAGGCCTGTTTGACCAGCCCAGCGGCGCCCCCGACACCGCGGCGCAGCTGGCACGCCTGCGGGAGCTGGTGCCGCCCGATCAGCGGGCCATGGCCAACCCTATCGAGCCCACGCCCCAGGCGCTGGACCGCGCCCGCAGCATCTTTGGCAGCCAGTGCTCGGTGTGCCACGGTACCGCCGGCGACGCCAACGTGCCGGTGGCCCGCACCCTCAACCCACCGCCCGTCAACTTCACCCACCCGGCCTTTGCGGAGCTGGAGCCCGGCGTGACCTTCTACATCATCAAGCACGGCTCGCCCGGCACCGGCATGGCCGCCTTCGGACGCACCTATTCGGATGAGGAAATTTGGGCTCTGGTGCACTTCCTGCGCCTCAACTTCGCCGCCGTCGATCGGCGCACCGAAGACGTCCAGCCCCCCACAACTCCTTGAATACAATCAACAATTTGCCATCCAGCGTCATTGAATTATTTCTACGGATTATATAAAATGATCAGTAACCTGCCCATTTCTGGCTATGGTGCCACACATCTCCGGGGGGAGCTCCATGCCGCACCAGCTGGAAGTCACCGGACTGAACCTGGCCTTTGGCGGGCTGCGGGCACTGGTCGACGTCAATCTGCATGTGGACGCCGGAGAGCTGGTGGCCATCATCGGGCCCAACGGAGCGGGCAAAACCAGCCTCATCAACTGCATCAACGGCTTCTACCGGCCGCAATCGGGCGCCATCCTGCTTGAGGGGCGCAACATCACCCGCCTGCCTCCCCATACAATCGCGGCCCTCGGCATCGCGCGGGCGTTTCAAAATGTAGAGTTGTTCCGCGGCATGACGGTGCTGGAAAACCTCACCCTCGCCCGGCACCTGCACCTGCGCTACGGCGTCGCGCACGCGCTGGCCTACTACGGGCGCGCCCAGGCCGAGGAAGCCGCGAACCGGCGGTTTGTGGAGGAAATCCTGGACTTCATGGAGCTGGAGCCGTACCGGCACAAGGTGGTGGGCACCCTCGCCTACGGCATCCAGAAACGCGTGGAGATGGCGCGGGCGCTGTGCCTGGAGCCCAGGATCCTGCTCCTGGACGAGCCCATGGCGGGGATGACCGTGGCCGAGAAGGAGGACATGGCCCGCTTCATCATGGACGTGAACGAGGAGCGGGGCACGTCCATCGTCCTCATCGAGCACGACCTGAACGTGGTCATGGACCTGAGCAACCGGGTGTATGTGCTCAACTTCGGCCAGGTCATCGCCAGCGGTCCGCCCCAGGAGGTGGCCCGGGACCCGCGGGTCATCGAGGCCTATCTCGGCCGCGAACAGGCAGGTGGCGTGGCATGACGCCTGCCCGGGCACCGCAGAAGGCCCGTGTCACGACCGCCCGGCCTTTCGCGGCCGCCAACGGCCCGGCGGCGGGTTCCATCCCCCCGCC
>DATCKT010000181.1:0-6364 GCA_036562195.1 Limnochordales bacterium | reverse complement strand
GCGGGCCTATTCCGTGGAGGAGGAGGGGCACGACCCCACGGACCCCGAGGCGGCCTGGGCGAAGTGCAACGAGTGGGGCGACCGCATCCCCATCGGCATCCTCTGGCGCAACGACAAGTCGGAGCCCTACGAGGAGCGGGTCCCCGGGCTCCCCGTAGACCCACCCATCGTGGAACGCCCGCTGGACGAGCTGGGCGAGGAGGGGCTGGAGCGGCTCAAGGCCGAGTTCTTCTGAGTCCTTCGGAGGAGGCGTCCTTGGCGTGGATGCGCGGGAGATCTACCAGGCGGTACAGCGGCGCGGGCGGATGGGATCGTCTGAGGAGGCGGCGGCCGCCACCCGCATGACCCTGCAGAGCATGGCCCAAGTGCTGGGGCGGCAAGCCGCGGGCGCCCTGGCGGCCGCCCTGCCGGCCGAGCTGGCGGCCGAACTGGCACGGGCACCGGACCGGCCGGACCCGCTGATCGACCGCCAGGTCTTCGTAGGGCCGCTGGTCAACCACATGGACACCGAGTACGGCTACGACCAGACGGTGGGCGGCCTGGATCTGGTGGCCGCGTACATGGACGACGACGCCGCCACCCGGATGCAGGCGGTCTTCGCCACCCTCAAGGAGCGGCTCGATGCGGGCACCCAGCAGGCCGTGCGAGCCGCCCTCCCTCCTGAGATCCGGGACTGGTGGGACAGCGCCTGAGCGGCCTGCCAGTCAAACAAGAATGCCGGGACCTGTCGGCCTTGGCGGCCGACAGGTCCCGGCGTGGCGGTTGGGCGATTGTGCCGTCACGTGCGGTTGCCATCAGGCGCTTTCGACGTAGCGCTCCGGATCCTTGAGGAAGGTGGCCTTGCAATGGGGGCAACAGAAGTAATACTGCCGCCCCTCGTATTCGGCCACGTGGCGGGTTTCCCCGGGCACGACCTCCATGCCGCACACCGGATCGCGAGCGACGGCGGGAAGTTCGGCCTCCTTTGCCGCCCCGTCTGACGCCGCCCTTGACCCGGATGCTGCAGCAGCCACCTGCGTTGCAGCGCCGGTCGAGACGGGCCGGGAGGCCGTGTGGGTCGTGGAAGCCGCGGGTTGCTCGGCGGCTCTCTCCGCGGCGCCCGCTGCCGTACCGGCACCTTCGGCCCCGAGTCTGGCAGCGACCTCATCGCCGACGACCATCCCCGCGTGGGCCCGCAAGCGGGCCCGCCGCTGCCGGATGATGTCGGCCAGGATGGAGACGGCGATTTCCTCCTGGGTGACGGCCCCCAGGTCCAGGCCGGCCGGATTGCGGACCCGCTCCAGATCGGCGGCCGGCACGCCCGCCCCGGCCAGCACCTCCTTGACGGCCGCCGCCCGCTTGCGGCTGGCCACCAGCGCCACGTAGGGAACGCCGGCCGCGAGCCAGCGCTGCAGGCACTCCTCGTCGAAGTGCCCCATCGTCGCCACGACGGCGTACGCTTCCGGCACCGGCTCGAAGTCCTCCAGGGCATCCACGGAGATGGCCCGCCCGCCGGGCACGGCAGCTTCCGGCGGCGCCTCCCGGCCGTACACCAGCACGGGCTCGAAGCCCACCATGGCGGCCATCTGCACCAGAGCGTGGGCGAGGGGCGTATCGCCGCACGCGATCAGTTGGGGCGGCCGAACGAAGGGCTCGATGTATACGTCGACCTCGCCGCCGCTGGGGCAGGTCATGGCGACAGTGACGACCCGGGCGTCCCCCTCCCCGCCGGCCGCTCCGGGTTCCTGCCCCTCGTCGCTCTCCTCGGCGGTGGCGGCATCGGCCGGTACGTCGACACGGATCTGGATGAGGCGCGGCTGCCCGTCGGCCAGCGCCGCCAGCGCCTGCCGCCGGACGATGGACTCGGAGCAGCTGCCCCCGATCCAGCCCTCGATACGACCGTCCGCGGTGATCAGCGCCTTGTCCCCCGCTCTGGACGAAACGGGGGGACGTCGCCGGATCACCGTAGCCAGGGCGAAGGAATGGCCCCGGGCCCGCAACGCCGCCGCCCGGGCCAGAACTGCGTCAGGTCGCCCCGCCGTTCCCACTTCCACCGGATTCAGCCCCCCCCGCCAGCGCCACCCGTGCCGGTTGAGGCGGAACCCGCCTGATCCTCCAGGTTGGCCCGAATCGTGGCGAAGAGCTGCTCGGTGATCTTGCGGGCCTGGTTGTCCAGCAGCCGGCCGCCCACCGTGGCCAGCGGCCCGCTGACATCCGCGTCCGCTCCCCAGCGAAAGCGGGTCGCGCCCTCCCCCGCGGGTTCGAGCTCGATGCGTGCGGTCAACTGGAGCCCGCTCCCCATACCGCTCCCCCGGAGCCGCAGGCCGCCGCGGCGTGGCGCCTCTTCCGGCTGCAGCTCCACCTCCATCTTGAACCGGCCGCGCACGGGGCCGACCCCGATGCGCACCACGGCATCGAAGTGACGGTCATCTTTGACGTTCAGTTCCTGCAGATCGGGCAGGCAGTGACCGACCTGGCCGGGATTGTTGATGAACGCCCAGACCTTCTCCTGCGGGGCCTCGATGGTCAGTTCACCGTCGTAGTGCAGGTGCAATGCCGTCTCTTCCCCCTCTACGGATGATGTGGCTGCGGGGCGGGACACGGGCCCGCCCCGGAGGGCCGCCGGCCGGCCTGCCGGCGGCCCTCCGCGAACCCGCCTCACTCGATCCCGTGCTCGCGCAGGATCTTCCAGATCTTCCACGGCGTGATGGGCATGTCGATGTGGCGCACGCCCAGGTGGGAGAGGGCGTCTACCACCGCGTTGACGAAGGCGGCCGGAGAGCCGACGTTGGGCGACTCGCCGACGCCCTTGGCGCCGATGGGATGGTGGGGCGACGGCGTCACCGTGCGGTCCGTCTCCCACTTGGGGGTCTCCATGGCCGTGGGCAGCAGGTAGGTGGAGAAATCGCTGGACAGGTTGTTGCCGTTCTCGTCATAGACGATCTCCTGCATGAAGGCGATGCCGAAGCCCTCGGTCAGCCCGCCGTGGACCTGCCCTTCCACCACCATCGGGTTGATGACCGTGCCACAGTCATCGACCGCCACGAAGCGGCGCACCTTGACCTGCCCGGTGCCCTTGTCGATGTCCACGACACAGATGTACGCGCCGTTCGGGAACGTCAGGTTGGGCGGGTTGTAGTAGTAGACGGCCTCGAGGCCGGGTTCCAGTCCCTCGGGCGGGTTGGTGTAAGCGGCGAAGGCCACCTCCTGGAAGGTCACCGACCGCCCGGGCGCGCCGGCCACGTGGAAGCGGCCGTTCTCCCAGACCACGTCCTCCTCGGACGCCTCCAGCAGGTGGGCGGCGATCTTCCGTGCCTTGTCCCGCACGCGGCGTGCCGCCATGGCCGTGGCAGCGCCGGCCGTCGGCGTGCTGCGGCTCGCGTAGGTGCCCAAGCCGTAAGGTGCCGTATCGGTGTCGCCTTCTTCCACCAGGACGTCGTCCACGGGGATCCCCAGTTCGTCCGCGACGATCTGGGCGAAGGTGGTCTCGTGGCCCTGGCCCTGGTGCCGCACGCCGGTCCGCACCAGCACCTTGCCCGTGGGGTGCACGCGGATCTCACAGGAGTCGAACATCTTGATGCCGGCGATGTCGAAGGTATGGGCCGGCCCGGCACCGACGATCTCCGTAAAGGTGGATACGCCGATGCCCATCAGCTCGCCGCGCTTCCGCTTCTCTTCCTGCTCCTTGCGGAGATCCCAGTACCCGATGATGTCCATCGCCTTCTTGAGCGTCTCGGCGTAGTTGCCGCTGTCATAGGTCCACCCCAGCGGCGACGGGTATGGGAACTTCTCCGGCGGGATGAAGTTCTTCAGGCGCAGCTCCACCGGGTCCATCCCCAGCTCGTCGGCCAGGACATCCATGGTCCGCTCGATCAGGTACGAAGCCTCGGTCACCCGGAAGGAGCAGCGGTAGGCGACACCGCCGGGCGCCTTGTTGGTGTAGACCGCGTCCACCTCGACGAAGGCAGTCGGGAAGTCGTAGGACCCGGTCACGATGCTGAAGAGACCGGCTGGGAACTTGGACGGGTTGGCCGCGGCGTCGAAGGCGCCGTGGTCGGCGATGGTCTTGACCCGCAGCGCCTTCACCCTGCCGTCGCGGTCGGCGGCGATCTCGCACGTCATGTGGAAGTCGCGGGCGAAGTGGGTGCTCTGGAGGTTCTCCGTCCGCGTCTCCACCCACTTGACCGGCCGGCCCAGCTGCAACGAGGCCACCACCGCGCAGACGTATCCGGAGTACACCGGCACCTTGTTCCCAAAGCCGCCGCCCACGTCCGGCGAGATCACCCGGATCTTGTGCTCGGGCAACCCGGAGACCAGCGCCAGCAGCGTGCGATGGGCATGGGGCGCCTGGGAGGTGACGTAGAAGGTCAGCCGCTCCGTGGCCTTGTTGTAGTCGGCGATGCAGCCGCAAGGCTCCAGCGGCGCGGGGTGCACACGCGGGTAGTAGACCTCCTGCCGCACCACCACCTCCGCCTCGGCGAAGGCGCGTTCCGTGCGGTCGCGGTCGCCGACCTCCCAGTGCCAGATATGGTTGGTCTTCTGCTCCCGGTCCTCCCGCAGGATGGGCGCGTCGGGCTCCAGGGCCTTGAACGGGTCGACCACCACCGGCAGCGGCTCGTATTCCACCACCTGCGCCAGGGCGTGGGCGCCGTCGAAGGCCGCCTCGCGGGTCTCGGCGACCACGGCCGCCACCTCCTGGCCCTGGAAGAGCACCTTGCCCACTGCCAGGACCATCTGCTTGTCGCCGGCCAGCGTGGGCATCCAGGCCAGGCCGGCCTTCTCCAGGTCCTCCCCGGTGATCACGGCGACGACCCCGGGAACGGACAGCGCCGCTTCCTTGGGGACCGCCTTGACCCGCGCGTGGGCGTAGGGGCTGCGCACGATCGCCATGTAGAGCATGCGCGGGAGCACGATGTCGTCCAGATAGCGGCCGGCGCCCTGGATGAAGCGCGGGTCCTCCTTCCGCTTTACGGGCTGGCCAAGAACGCGCTCGGCAACCGCCATCGGTCAGTTCCCCCCTCGCGCCTGCGGCTCCGCGGCGACAGCCACGTCCTCGCCAGCTGCAGCGGCCGGGGTCTCCCCCCGGAGCTCCGCCGCGGCCTGCTGGACGGCCTTGACGATGTTCTGGTACCCGGTGCACCGGCACAGGTTGCCGGAGATGGCGAACCGGATCTCTTCCTCCGTCGGGTTCGGATTGCGCTGCAGCAGGGCGTAGGCGGTCATCAGCATGCCCGGCGTGCAGTAGCCGCACTGGAGCCCGTGCTGATCCCAGAAGCCCTTCTGCAGCGGGTGGAGCTGGCCGTCCTGGGCCAGGCCCTCCACCGTCATGATCTCGCTGCCGTCCGCCTGCACGGCGAACACCGTGCACGACTTGACGGGCCGCCCGTCCAGGATCACGGTACACGCGCCGCAACTGGTCGTGTCACAACCGATGTGCGTCCCCGTCAGGCCCAGTTCTTCACGGAGGAAGTATGCCAGCAGGCGGCGCGGCTCCACTTCGCGCTCGTACGTCACCCCGTTGACGGTCACCTTGATGCGCTTCCGGATCGTCTCCAACGGCGACACCTCCTCACGCGGCCCGGGCCCGCTCGGCGGCCTCCTGCAGGGCCCGCTGGGTCAGCACCCGCACCATGTCACGCTTGTATTCCTCCGGCCCGCGCTGGTCGGAAGTGGGCTCGGCCTGCTCCGCGGCCAGCCGGGCGGCCTCGGCGATGGTGTCCGCCGTCAGGGGCTTGCCCACCAGGTATTCCTCCGCCCTGCTGGCCCGCAGGGAGATGGGCCCCACCGCGCACAGGCCGATGCCGGCACGCGTGCATTCGCCCGCCGCGTTGAGGGTGACCTGCACGCCCACCGCGGCGATGGCGAAGTCCCCCAGCTTGCGCTCCAGCTTCAGGTAGGCGCCACCCGACCGCTCCGGCGGGATGGGCACCCGCACCTCGGTGAGCAGCTCGTCCTCGCCCATCGCCGTCGTGAAGGTGTCCACCAGGAACTCGTCGATGGACAGGGTGCGGGAACCGTCCGGCCCCGTCACCACCACCTGCGCCCCGGCGGCCAGCATGGCCGCACCCCAGTCGCCGGCAGGGTCCGCGTGGACCAGGGAGCCGGCCACGGTCCCGCGGTTTCGCACCAGGGGATCGGCGACGACCCGCGCCGTGGCGACCAGCAGCGGGTAGCGCTTTTCGAGGCCGGGCGCGTTTTCTACGTCGGCGTGCCGGGTCAGGGCGCCGATGCGGAGGAACCCGTCCTCCTCGCGGAGGTACGCCAGGTCCTCGATGCGGTTGATGTCCACCAGCAGGGCGGGCTCCAGCAGCCGGAAGCGCAGCATGGGGATGAGGCTCTGGCCGCCCGCCAGCACCTTGGCCTCGTAACCGTGCTTGCGCAACAG
>DATCKT010000178.1:0-2531 GCA_036562195.1 Limnochordales bacterium | reverse complement strand
GTACAGGAGCACACCCCAGTGGGTGACCGTGATCTCCGCCTGGTACTGGGCGCTGGCCACGGACCCCAGGGCCAACAGCAACGCGAGGACCAACACCATCCCGACTCTCAGCCGCTCCTTCACCATGGACCCTCCTTATGGAAAACTTGTTCCGAGCAAACCCGTTCCGTCAGGCGCTGGCTTTCGCCCGGGGCGGAAAGGGACCGCTCTTCATCACTTGGCCGTCCAGGGTGTGCCCGAGCCGCTCCTCCAGCCACCGGGCAGTCTCGATGAGGGTCTCCAGGTCCACGCCCGTCGGCACGCCCTGCCGTTCCAGCATGTACACCAGGTCTTCAGTGGCGATGTTGCCGGTGGCCCGGGGGGCAAAGGGGCAACCGCCCGCGCCGCCCACGGAGGCGTCCAAGAGCGCCGCGCCTTCCTCCAGGGCCGCATACGCGTTGGCCAACCCCGTGTTGCGGGTGTTGTGGAAGTGGCAGCCGATGGCCACGCCGTCGCCGGCCGCTTGCCGGGACGCCCGCACCAGCCGCGCCACCTGCTTGGGCACGGCCACGCCGATGGTGTCCGCCAGGTTGATCAGCTCCACTCCCATGGCGGCCGCCTGCTCCACCAGGTCAAGTACTGTCTTTTCTGGCACTTCTCCTTCGAAGGGGCAGCCAAAGGAGGCGCCAAAGGAGATGGTGCACCGCAAGCCGTCGGCCTTGGCCCGCTGCACCAGCTCCCGGAAAAGAGCCATGCTCTCCGCGGGCGACGCCCCCTGGTTGCGCCGGTTGAACGTCTCGGTGACCGCCAAGGTGAGGTTGACCGCGTCCACCCCCGCCGCCACCGCCCGCTCATACCCCCGCGCGTTCAGCACGAGCCCCGTGTAGACGGCGCCGGGCACCCGGGGCAGCGTCCGGCACAGCTCGTCGGTGTCGGCCATCTGCGGCACCAGCTTGGGGTTGACGAAGCTGCCCACCTCGATCTCGCGCAGGCCCGCCTCAAGCAGCCGGCGGATGAGCTCCTGCTTCTCCTCCAGCGTCAGCAGGCGCTTCTCGTTCTGTAGCCCGTCGCGGGGCCCGACCTCCCGCAGGACAACAGACGGTACATTGGCCGTCATGCCGGTTACCTCCCCTGGCGAGCCGTCAGGCTAAAACCTGCCTTCGGTCCGCACCCTCATCACCGGCCGCGCTAGATCACCTGCCGGGCCTTGAGGTCTTGCAGCTCCGCTTCGGACAGCCCCAAAAGGCCGCAGTAAATCTCCTTGTTGTGGGCGCCCAGTTCCCACGGGCCAGTCCAGCGCGCGGCGCCGGGGGTCTCGCTGAGCTTCGGGACAATGCCCGGCGCAGCGATGGGACCAATCTCCGGGTCCTCCATCGTCAGGATCATGTCCCTGGCCCGGAAGTGGGGATCCGCCCAGATGTCCGCGATGGTGTAGATGGGACCGCACGGCACGCCCCACTTGTCCAAGAGCTCGTCGATTTCCTTGGCCGTCAAGGTCTTGGTCCACTCGCCGATGAGGGCGTCCAGCTCGTCCTGGTGCTCGCCCCGGGCGGCATGGGTCGCGAAGCGGGGATCCGTGACCAGCTCGGGCCGCCCCATGGCCTGGCACAGGCGGCTGAACACATTGTCCGCGTTGGCGCCGATGACGATCCAGCGCTCGTCCTTGGTGCGGTAGATGTTGGACGGCGCGATCTTGGCCAACTTGGTTCCTGACGGCTGCCGCACGACGCCGAGCCGGTCGTACTCGGGCAAGGCGCTTTCAAGCAAAGCGAAGCACGACTCCACGATGGACGCGTCCACCACCTGGCCCTTGCCGCCGCCCAGCGCGTCCCGCCAGTACAGCGCCATAAGGATCCCTTGCGCGGCGAACATGGCCGCGAGCGAGTCGCCCAGGGAGATGCCCGTCCGCGGCGGGGGCTGGTCCGGGTAGCCGTTGATGTAGCGGATGCCGCCCATGGCCTCGCCCACCGCGGCGAAACCGGCCCGGTGCGCGTAGGGCCCGTCCTGGCCGAAACCGGACACCCGGGCGATGATGAGCCGCGGGTTCGCCCGGTGCAGCTCCTCGGGTCCGATGTTCCAGCGCTCCAGCGTCCCGGGGCGGAAGTTTTCTACGAGGACGTCGGCCTTCTCGGCCAGGCGCAAGAGCAGCCGCTGTCCTTCCTCGTGCCGCAGGTTGAGAGTGATGCTCTTTTTGTTGCGGGATTGCACGGGCCACCACAACGGGCGCCCCTTGTAGCGGTGGTGGCCCCACTCGCGCAAGGGATCGCCCCGGCCCGGGTCCTCCACCTTGATCACTTCAGCGCCAAAATCTCCAAGCAGCCGCCCGACGAAGGGGCCGGCCAACAGGGTGCCCAGCTCCAGGATGCGAACGCCGGCCAACGGCCCCCCAACACCACGGCTTTCCACACGCCGCCCTCCTCAGGACTGCAACGGAACCACGGGTTGCGCAGTTCCGGACATGGGTGCCAAATGCGAAATTTGCATACAGCATAGAATATGTTATTCAGAGTGTCAAGACATCAGACCTCTTATCACTGGCGCATCGCACAACG
>DATCKT010000177.1:0-2084 GCA_036562195.1 Limnochordales bacterium | reverse complement strand
CCCTAACATATCCTTTTTGCGCACTTAAACAACGGGAGGTAATCACCGCGATGCTCCGCACCCGTTCCGCCCGGTCCGCCCGGACTGCGGCGCTGCTCGCCTCGTTGATCCTCGCCGTTGTCTTCGGGTTTCACGGCACCGCGGCCGGCCAAGAACTGGTGGTCTACTCCGGCCGCAGTGAGGCCCTGGTAGCGCCCGTCTTTGAACAGTTCACCCAGGCAACCGGCATCCGTGTCGTCGTCCGCTACGGCGATACGGCCCAGCTGGCCGCGACGATTCTCGAGGAAGGCCAGCGCTCCCCGGCCGACGTCTTCTTTGCCCAGGATGCGGGCGCCTTGGGCGCTCTGGCCGCCGCCGGCCGCCTGGAAGTCTTGCCCCCGCACGTCCTGGAGGCCGTCGACCCGCGGCTGCGCTCGCCTGAGGGCGTCTGGGTCGGCGTCACCGGCCGTGCCCGCGTGATCGTCTACAACACCGATCTCGTCTCCAAAGACGAGCTGCCCCAGAGCATCTGGGACCTGCTGGATCCGCGCTGGAAGGGCCGCATTGGCTGGGCACCCACCAACGCGTCGTTCCAGGCCTTCGTCACGGCTCTGCGGGTACTGGAGGGCGAGGACCGGGCGGAGCAGTGGTTGCGCGGCATGCTGGCCAACCAGCCGCGGGCGTACCCCAACAACCGGGTCATCGTGGACGCCGTGGGCCGCGGCGAGCTTTTGCTCGGGCTCGTCAACCACTACTACCTCTACCAGTTCCTCGCCCAAGCGGGCGACAGCTTCCCGGCTCGCAACCATCACACCCGGGGCGACGCGGGGGCCATCGTGAACGTGGCCGGCGTGGGCATCCTGGACAGCAGCCGCAACAAGGAAGCGGCGCTGCGCCTGGTGGAGTTCCTGCTGTCTGAGGAAACCCAGCAGTACTTCACCGACGAAAACGCCGAGTATCCCGTGCTCCAGAGCGGGCAGGTGCGGACAAACCCGCTGCTGGTGCCCCTGGACGAGATCGACACGCCCAACATCGACTTGAGCGACCTGGCGGATCTGGAAGGGACCCTGGAGCTGCTGCAGCGGGTGGGCGTGCTTTGATACAGCCGCCGGAAGGCTGACCAACGGGGGAGCTCAGCGTGATGGCCGCAGGAACCCCGGCGCCCAAGCCGGGGTTCTTGGTTTTCAGCCGCGCCGGCCCACCCGTGGACCCGGGCGAAAAGCGGCGCCGCGGCCGGGCACCGGGTGAGAGACGGGATAGGCGGGATGGCTGAACCGGCGGGCGCATGAGGGCGCTGCTCGCCTCCCCGCCCAGAGGAAGCCCAGGCGCCGGGCGAGAATCATGCGATGGCCGACCGGTGCCGCTTCTGAACAACGGGCCGCAGGCGCCCGCGGCGGGGGGCCGCGGGGCGACAGCGGCCCGGTTCCACAGTGCTGCTGGAGGCGACTGGAGATGGCTGCCGAAGGTGGGCGTACGGTGAGATGAGCGCCGCCCCGCGGCGCTCTGTTGGGCCGCCCCTCTATTTCCTCATCCCCGCCACGCTGGTGGCGGTGGCCATGCTGCTCCCCGCCGTGTACCTCGTCCTGCGCACCGCCGAGGCCGGCGACGCGGTGTGGAACCTCCTGCTGCGGGAGCGGACATGGCGCGTCTTGGTCAATACGATTGCGCTTGCGGCCGCGGTGAGCGGCGCCGCGGTCGTCTTGGGAGTTCCGCTGGCTTGGTTGACGACCCGCACGGACTTGCCGGGGCGCCGGTTCTGGGCGGTGGTGGCGGTGCTGCCGCTGGCCATCCCGAGCCTAGTGGGCGCTTTCGCCTTCGTGTCCACATGGGCGCAAGGGGGACTGGTGCACCAGCTTTTGCGGCAGGTGGCCAACGTGCCCCGCATGCCGGACATCTACGGGTTTCCCGGCGCGTGGCTGGTGCTGACGCTGCTCACCTACCCGTACGTGGTGCTCTCCGTGCGCGGTGCGCTGCTGGGGATGGACCCGAGCCAGGAGGAGGCGGCCCGCAGCCTGGGGCATGGCACGTGGAGCGTCCTATGGCGGGTGACGCTGCCCCAGCTGCGCCCCGCCATCGCCTCGGGGGCGCTTTTGGTGGCCCTGTAC
>DATCKT010000175.1:0-5279 GCA_036562195.1 Limnochordales bacterium | reverse complement strand
CCCCGCCGCCCGGGGGAGCCGGACGGTCCCGAGGAGCTGCACCTGGTCATCGTGGACAACGGCCGCTCTAACATGCTGGGCGGCGAGTTCCAGGAAGCCCTCCACTGCATCCGCTGCAGCGCGTGCCAGAACGTCTGTCCCGTGTTCCAGCATATCGGCGGCCATGCGTACGGGTGGGTGTACGGGGGGCCCATCGGCGCCGTCATCACGCCGCTCTTGCGGGACGTCAGCCACTGGGGCGAGCTCGCGGAGGCGTCCAGCCTGTGCGGCGCCTGCGCGGAGGTATGCCCCGTCAAGATCCCGCTCCACGACCTGCTCATCGGCTTGCGCCGGGAAACCGGACGGCGGGGGAAGGCGCCGCGGCGGTTCCGGCAGGCCTTCGGCGTGTGGCGGCGGCTCATGTCTGACGCCCGCCGCTGGGAGCGGGGCCTTAGGGTCCTGCAGCTCGTGCAGCGGCCCTTTGTGCGCAACGGGCGGCTGCGCTGGGCGCCGCCGCCGGTGGACGGGTGGCTGGCCCACCGGGAGCTGCCGGCGCTGGCCTCCCAGTCGTTCCGCCAGTGGTGGCGGGCGGAGCGGGGAGGGTGACGCATGGCCGCCGATTCCAACACCAACGCCGGTGCCGGCAACCCCATCGCCGCTGCGGGCAACGCCATCGCCGGCGCCGGCAATATCATCGCCAGTGCCAGCAACCCCGTCGCTGGCGCCGGCAATATCATCGCCAGTGCCGGTAACCCCATCGCTGGTGCCAGGAACATAGCCCACGCCGGCATGACGGCTGACTCCCACGAAGAGCGGTTCCTGGCCAAACTGCGGGCAAGGCTTGTCACGAGCGCGCGTCCTGCGCACCCCGGGTCCAAGCCGCCCCACGAACCAGCGGGCGCACCGGACGTGCACCGGCTGGTGCAGCGGTTCGCCCAGGAGCTGGCGGCCGTCGGCGGCCGGGCTGAGTACTGTGCGACGCCTGATGAACTCGCGTCCCGACTGGGGGCGGCGTGCCGGGAGGCCGGTGTGGCCACGATCGTGTTGGAGGCCGACCCCCGCTGGGCGCTGCCCGGCATGGCCCCGTGGCGGCGGGCCTTGGACCGGATCGGCTGCGAGCTCATCGTCCCCGACAGCGAACGCCGGCCCCGTGACGTGGCCGTGCACGCCGACGCCGGGTTGACCATCGCCGATTTCGCCATCGCCGACACCGGCACCGTGGGTTTGTGGACGGGGCCGGGGCGGGCGCGCGTCGTGAGCCTCCTGCCGCCGGTCCACCTGGTGCTGCTGCCGGCGGACGCGCTGCTGGCCCGCCGCGGCGAGGCGCTGCGGCGCATGGCCGCCAAGGCCGAGGGGGAGGGACTCCCGTCCCAGGTCATGCTCATCACCGGTCCGAGCCGCACCGGGGACATCGAAGGCGAGCTGACGGTGGGCGTGCATGGCCCCGGGAAGGTGTTCGTGTTCATCGTAGAAACGGGCGGCACGGCGCAGCCGGGGATCAACCAATAAGTGCCAGAGAACTCTCGCTCAATACTGGAGAAATGCGGTATGCGCACCGGGCGCAGGCAGGAATCGGACCCCCGGGAGATGTATACTGGTGTACGACGACCTAGGACTAGAGTTGATCCCGCTGGATCGTGACCGTTCCGCTGCTCGTCGTCGGCTTGCGAAACGCCATTAGCTGTTAGCCTGGGCAGCATCAGCACACCGGATGGCGGCTTTCCGCGCCCTGCGGGAAAGCCGTTGGAGGGTCGGCGGATGCTGTTTTTTTGATTCGTTCGTCCGGTTGGCGCCGGCCGCCGGGCGGGGCGCGGCCCGGGCCGGGCGGCCCGCGGCGGGCCGCCGTGCATGGAGTTGGGGGGCAGTGACGCATGAAGCGCAGCGTGAGAATCCAGATGGTGCTGATGGACAACCTCATCTGGGTGATCGTGGTCGCGTTCTTTCTCATCAACGCGTTCGTGACGCCTAGGTTCGCCACGCCCACCAACATCATCAACATCCTGTACCATTCGTCCATCATGAGCATGCTGGTGCTGGGCCAGGGCCTGGTGCTCATCAACGGCCGGCTGGACTTGTCGCTGGAGTCGACGCTGGCCTTTGCGGTGGGCGGGGCGATCCTGCTGACCACTAGGACCTTCCCGGCCTTGAACGATCCATATATTCAAATCGCCCTGACGCTCCTCATCGGCGTGCTGATCGGGCTCTTCAACGGTTTCTGCATCGCGAAGCTGAAGATCAATCCTTTCCTTCAGACGCTGGCCAGCATGATCGTGCTGCGGGGCCTGATGCTGTACCTGGTTCCCATGTCCATCTTCCCGCTGAACCGGGTGTATACGTATCTCGGCGCGGGCCGCATGTGGGGCAACATCCCGGTGTCTGTGCCCCTGGTCATCCTCACGTTCGTCGCGTTCCACCTGTTGCTGCAGCGCACGCCTTTTGGGCGGCAGTTCATCGCCACCGGCGGCAACCCGCGCGCGAGCTACATCTCGGGCGTGAACGTGGACCGCATCACCATTTACGCCTACGTGCTGGCGGGGCTGTTGGCGGCGCTGGCGGGGCTGTTGGCCGCCGGCCGGCAGGGGTCGGTCACCAACACCATGGGTGAGGGCATGGTGCTCTTGGCCTTCGCCGGAGCGCTGCTCGGCGGCGCGAGCCTGCAGGGGGGCGCGGGGACGCCGTTGGGCATGCTGGGCGGCGCGCTGCTTTTGGCCATGTTCTCCAACGCCCTGAACCTGTTGGGCGTCGGCGTGCACCTGGTGTACGCCTCCAAGGGCGCCTTGATCTTTGTGGCGCTGCTCATTGACCAAGCCCGCATCCGCTGGCGAAACCGCCTGCTCCACCGGGAGCAGATGGAGCGGCTGAGCGCGGCGGGCGTGCAGGATGCGGGCGCCGTGGAGGCGGTGCGGACGTGAACATCATGGATCGGGTGAGCTTGGCGCAGTTGTTCAGCCTGGAAGGCCGCGTGGCGCTGGTGACCGGGGCCGGCCGGGGCTTGGGCCGCGGCTTGGCGCAAGCGCTGGCCGCCGCCGGGGCGCGGGTGGTGTGCGCGGGCCGCACCGTGGCGGATCTGGAGCAGACGGTGGCCATGATCACGGGGGCGGGCGGCCAGGCCGAGGCGCGCCCCGTGGACGTATCGGATCCGGCCGCGACGCGGGCGCTGGTGGACCAGATCGTGGCCGACCACGGCGCCCTGGACATCCTAGTCAACAATGCGGGCACGGAGATCGTGAAGCCCGTGCTGGAAGTGACGGAAGCCGACTACGACACCATCATGAACACCAACCTGCGCGGCCTGTATTTCGCCGCCCAGGCGGCCGCCCGCGTCATGGTGCCCCGGCGGCGGGGGAAGATCATCAACCTCGGCTCGCTGGCAAGCCAAATCGGCCTTGCCGGCTCCACCGTGTACAGCGCGTCCAAAGGCGGCGTGCTGCAGCTGACCCGGGCGCTGGCGGTGGAGCTCGCGCCCCACAACGTGCAGGTAAACGCCATCGGCCCCGGGTACTACCGCACCGATATGACGGAGCCGTTCTTCCAGGATCCCGATCACCGGCGCTGGATCGAGCAGCGCATCCCCATGGGCCGGATCGGCACGACGCTTGATCTGGCGGGGGCCGTGGTGTTTCTGGCCGCCCCCGCTTCCGATTACGTGACGGGCCAGATCTTGTACGTGGACGGCGGCTGGCTGGCCAGCTGAATCCGGCCAGGGCCGGGAACGGAAAAGGGGGAGGGGAGCCGGCGGACCCGTTTCGCCGCCGGCGGCCGCCTTGCAGGAGGGAACGACATGCGCATCTTTCGGTACGCCACCATGACGCCCGAGGAGAAAAAGGAAATCTTCGGCCGCGCCCGCGCCGACATCGAGGGGGTGCGGGAAGTCGTCGCCCAGCTCATCCGGGACGTGCGGGAGCGGGGCGACCAGGCCATTGTGGAGCAGGTGGCCCGCTTTGACAAGGTGGAGCTGACGCCGGACCGGTTTCGGGTGAGCGACGCGGAGATCGAGGAGGCCTTCGCCACCGTCGATCCCGTGCTCATCGACACCATCAAGGAGCAGATCCACTGGTCCACCAAGTTCCACGAGGCGCAGAAGACGGACAAGCAGTGGTTCATGGAGCTGGAGAAGGGCGTCATCGCAGGCCAAATCACCCGCCCCATCCCCAGCGTGGCCATCTACGTGCCCGGCGGGCTCGCGAGCTACCCGACGACGACGCAGATCCTGACCGTGCCCGCCCGGGTCGCGGGGGTGCCCCGGATCTGCGTGTTCACCCCGCCCAAAAACATGGTGCCGGAGATCATCATCGCGGCCAAGCTCGCGGGGGCCCATGAGATTTACCGCATCGGCGGCGTCGCGGCCATCGCCGCGGCCGCTTACGGCACCGAAACCATCCCGCGGGTGGACAAGATCGTCGGTCCCGGCAACGTGTATGTCCAGGCGGCCAAGATGCTGGTCTACGGGCAGGTGGCCATCGACATGCCGGCCGGACCCAGCGAGGCCATCATGCTGGCTGACGAGACGGCCCGGCCCGAGTGGTGCGCGGCCGACATCCTGGCCCGGGCGGAGCACGACCCCAACGCGGCCGGTGTGCTGGTCACCCACGTGGAGGAGCTGGCCTACGCGACGGCCCGGGAAGTGGAGCGCCAGGCGGCGGTCACGCCCCGCAAGGAGATCGTCTTGGAGTCGCTGCGGCGGTACTCGTGCATCATCATCACCGACAGCCTCGAAGAGTCCATCGCGGTCACCAACGAGTACGCGCCCGAGCACCTGGAGCTATTGGTGGCCGACCCGTTCGGGATCCTGCCCCGCATCGAGCACGCGGGATCCGTGTTCCTGGGCCACTACGCGCCGGTGGCGGTGGGGGATTACGCGAGCGGCGTCAACCACACGCTGCCTACGGGCGGCTGGGCGCGGGTGTTCTCGCCCATCGGGGTGGACACGTTCCAGAAGAAGATCGAGTTCGAGTACTTGACGCCGGAAGGCCTCGGGCGGCTCAAGCACATCGTCTACCGCATCTCGGCCGTGGAGAAGCTGCCGGCCCATGCGGATTCGGTGAAACACCGCTTCGGGGAGTACGACCGGCTGGAGAAGTCGCAATAGGCCGTACGCCCGGCTGGCCCCACCCGGGCGCTGCGGCCGGGTGACCAGGTCGGACCAGGGTGTTGAAACCGGTGCCAAGGCCGGGCAGGACGTTGGAGCCGGTCCCAAGTCCGTGCAAGGAGTGGTGCCGTGGCTGGAAACGGGGGTGGCCGCTGACGCAAGGGGAGCGCATCGGGAAGACATCGCAGGAAACGGGACTGCAAGCCAACAC
>DATCKT010000166.1:0-4850 GCA_036562195.1 Limnochordales bacterium | reverse complement strand
TGGTCCCAAACAGCTGAAGGAGATGGCCGCGGAAATCGCCATGGATAGCCGCTTTAGGCCTGCTCGGGCGCTGGCTTTCCGGGTGCGCGCCGCCGGCTGGAAGCGGCTGGAGCAGGAGATGGCCGTGGCACGGAGAAACAGTCAGAGACTTATTTGTAAGAAGTATGGAATTGCGCTTTTTGGCACGGGAGCGCGGGGTGGCGATGTCCCAGGCGATTCTCGAAGTGCGGAATCTTATCAAGGAGTTCGGCGGCATCCGGGCGGTGGACGATTGCTCCTTCACGGTGCAGAAGGGCTCCATCACCGGCCTAATCGGGCCCAACGGCGCCGGCAAGACCACGGCCTTCAATATGGTGACCGGCTTCATCCGGCCGGACCGGGGTGAAGTTCGCTTCCGGGGCGAGCGCATCGACGGGCTGCCTCCCCATGTCATTTTTCGCAAGGGCATTGCCCGCACGTTCCAGATCCCCCGGGAACTGCGGCTGATGACGGTGTTGGAGAATCTCATGTTGGTCCCCCTGGACCAAGGCGGCGAAGGCCTGTGGCGATCCTGGTTTCTTCCGGGGAGCGTGCGGGCCGAGGAGGAGCGCATCTACCGGCGCGCCCTTGAGGTGCTGGAGTTCGTGCAGCTGAGCCACCTCCGCGACGAACTGGCGGCCAACTTGTCCGTCGGGCAGAAGAAGCTGCTGGAACTGGCCCGGGTGCTCATGGCCGACCCGGAGTTGATCCTCTTGGATGAGCCCGCGGCCGGCGTCAACCCGACCCTCATGAAGAAGCTGGCCGGCTACGTGCGCACGCTGCGGGACCAGGGCAAGACGTTCCTGCTGGTGGAGCACAACATGGACCTCATCGCGGACCTGTGCGACTGGGTCATCGTCATGAACAACGGCCGGCGCCTGGTGGAGGGCAAGCCCGAGGAGGTGCGCCGCCACCCCCAGGTGCTGGAGGCTTACCTGGGCGGCACCGGCGCCGCTTCGTAACCGGTTTCCTTCGGCCGGACTGGGTCGGGGGTCGCTCCCGCCGGATCCCGCGCCGCCGGCCGGCGGCCGCGCACACCATCCCTGAAACAAGGAGACGCAAGAGTCGTGACACTATTGGAAGTCAGCGAGCTGCGAGCGGGGTATGGCGAGGTCGACATTCTCCACGGCGTGCAGCTGGCGGTCCAAGAAGGCGAGATCGTCTGCGTCATCGGCCCCAACGGGGCGGGCAAATCCACGCTGATGAAAGCTATTTTCGGCCTTGTGCCGGCCCGGGGCGGCAGGATTGTATTTCAAGGGGAAGACATCACCGGCCTGGGACCCGCGCAGATCGTGCGCCGGGGCATGTGCTACGTGCCGCAGAACAACAACGTGTTTCCCTCCTTGACGGTGGAAGAAAACCTGGAAATGGGTGCCTTCATCCGGCCCGCCCACTTCCGGCAAAAGATGGAGGAGATGTTCGAGCTTTTTCCCATCCTGCGGGAGCGGCGGCGCCAGCGGGCAGGCAGCATGAGCGGCGGCCAGCAGCAGATGGTGGCCATGGCGCGGGCGCTGATGCTGGATCCCAGGCTTTTGCTGCTGGACGAACCGACGGCGGGCCTCTCGCCCAAGTTCGCCGAGCTGGTGCTGGAAAAGGTGACGGAGATCAACCGCCTGGGCGTGAGCGTCCTCATGATCGAGCAGAACGCCCGGGCGGCGCTGGCCATCTCGCACCGGGGCTACGTGCTCACCATGGGCCGCAACCGGCTGGATGACACCGGCGAGGCGCTGCTGAACAACGAAGAGGTCGGCCGGCTGTTTCTGGGAGGCTGAAGGCGACGTGGCGCAGCTGATACTCTACGGCGTGATTTACGGGGGGATCATCTCCCTCGGGGCGATCGGGGTCACCCTCATCGCCCGAATCCTCAGATTTTCCCACTTTGCCCATGGCGACATGATGGCCCTCGGCGCCTACTTCGCGCTGTTTTTCCGCGTCACGATGGGGCTGCCTATGTGGGTGTCCGCGGTGCTGGCGGTCATCTTCACGGCGGGGACCGCGGTCCTCATCGACCGGCTCTTTTACCGGCCGCTCAGGCGAACGAGCCCGGCGATCCTGCTGATTGCGTCCGTGGGCGTAGCGCTGGTTTTGCGCCATTTAATCCAGTTCTTCTGGGGGGCGGCCGTGCAAGTGTACCAGCAGGGCGTGGAGCGGCCGTACATCATCTGGGGCCTGCGCATTCGCCCGGTGCAGGTCTGGATTCTCGTGATGGCCCTCGTGCTGGTGGTAGGCGTTTGGCTGTTCCTGCAGAAGACCCGGATCGGCAAGGCCATGCGGGCCATGGCCGACAACATGGACCTGGCCGCGGTGTCGGGCATCGACACCGAGCGCATGATCGTCTGGACGTGGGTGCTGGGGGCGGCGCTGGCGGCGGCGGCCGGGGTCATGCTTGGGCTTGACACGCAGCTGCGGCCCGGCATGGGCTGGTTTATGCTGTTGCCCGTGTTTGCCGCGGCCATCCTCGGCGGGCTGGGCAACCCGTACGGCGCCATCGCCGGCGGCATGATCATCGGCCTGTCCCAGGAGCTGTCGACGCTGGTCTTCAACACCGCGTACAAACCCGCGGTGTCCTTTGTGCTGATGGTCCTGTTGCTGCTTTTGCGGCCCCAGGGCCTGTTTGGAGGGAAAGCCTGATGGATTGGAGCGGGATCATCGGCTACGGCCTGTTCTTTCTCACCTACGGCGGCATCTACGCCATATCCGCCTTGGGCCTCAACGTGCAGTGGGGGTACACGGGCCTGTTCAACATCGGTGTGGGCGGCTTTTTCCTGGTCGGGGCGTACACGTCCGCGATCATGACCAAAGGGCCCGACTTCTCGCACCTGGGCGGGTTCGGCCAGCCGTTTCTCGTGGGGGTGCTCGCGGGGGGAGCGCTGGCCGCGCTGCTCGCGTTTCTCATCGGCATCCCTACCTTGCGCCTGCGGGGCGACTACTTGGCCATCGCCACCATCGGCATCGCGGAAACGCTGCGTCTCATCGTCACCAACGAGCAGCGGCTGACCGCGGGCGTGTGGGGCATCGGCGGCATTCCCAAGCCGCTTTTGAGCACCTTCGGCGAGGCGTACAACGTCTTCTACGCCGCCGTGGTGCTTTTGGCCATGCTGCTGGTCTACTTCGCCATCGAGCGGGGCATCCGCTCGCCGTGGGGCCGCGTGCTCAAGGCCATCCGTGAGGACGAGGCCGTGGCGCAGGCGGTGGGCAAGAACGTGTTCCGCTTCAAGCTGCAGGCGCTGGTGCTGGGGGCTTTCTTCATGGGCGTGGCGGGGGCGCTGTTTGCCCACTTTGTCGGCTACATCAGCCCCGAAGCCTTCGAGCCCATGAACGCCACGTTCCTCGTCTGGGTGATGCTCATCGTGGGCGGCAGCGGCAACTCCAAAGGGGCCATGCTGGGCGCGTTCGTCATCTGGGCCATCTGGTCGGGCACCGAGTTCGTGGCCGCGGCCCTGCCGCCGGCGTTTGGCCCGCGGGCCCATGCGCTGCGCATCGTCCTCATTGGCCTGTTGCTCATGGTGATGCTCTTGGTGCGGCCCCAGGGCGTGCTGGGCGAGGAGCGGCAAGTGTCCAAGCTGGTGCGGGCGGGCAGCCGCGGCCGGCCGTCGGCGGCCGAGGGATGACGCGGTGGGCCTGCGGCGGGCGAGACGCCCCACGGGGAAGGCCAAAGACAGGGGAAGGACAGGAGTGGAAGGTCATGCAAACGCTGGCGGGACAAGTGGCCATCGTCACCGGCGGGGGCAGGGGCATCGGGCGGGCTGCCGCCGTCGCGCTGAGCCAGGCGGGCGCGGCGGTCGTGCTGGCGTCCCGGAGCGCCGCGGAGTGCGAGGAAGCCGCGGCGTCCATCCGGGCGGCGGGCGGGGAAGCGGTGGCCATCGCGACCGACGTCTCCCGCTACGACCAGGTGGAGCGTCTCGTAAACGGTACGCTCGAGCGTTTCGGCCGGGTCGACATCCTGATCAACAACGCGGGGGTCATTGAGCCTATCGGGTACTTGGAAACCTGCGACCCGGACGCATGGGCGGCCAACATCCGCATCAACCTGGTGGGCGCCTTTCACTGCGCCCGGGCGGTGGTGCCCCACTTCTTGGCCCAGCAGCGGGGTGTCATCGTCAACATCAGCTCCGGTGCCGCCCATCGTCCCCGGGAAGGCTGGAGCGCCTACTGCAGCGCCAAGGCGGGCCTGGCCATGCTCACCCAGGCGCTCCACTTGGAGCTGGGGCAGCGGGGCATCCGCGCCTACGGTTTCCAGCCCGGGGTGGTGGACACGGAGATGCAGGTCAAGATCCGGGCCTCGGGGATCAACGAGATCTCCCGCCTGCCGCGGGAAAGCCTGGCCAACCCGGCGGAGCCGGCGCGGGTCATCGCGTGGCTGTGCAGTGAGGAGGCCCGGGATCTGGCCGGCCAGGAACTGACCATCCGGGATACGGCGCTGCGGGCCCGGGCCGGCCTGGCCGGTTGAGTGGAGCCAGCTGGAGGGCCTAGCTGGAGGGGCTATAGGGGGCCTAGAGGGGCGCCGGCGCTCGGGTGCGCACCCTCAAGCGCCCGGCGCCCGTTCACCACGCCACGGCTTGGCCATCCTTGCGGGGTTCGGATCCCGCAATGTACACACCTGTATCGGGGTCGCGCCAGATCATCTGCCCGCCGCCGAACATGGTGCCCTCCGCTTCCATCCGCACCTGGTGGCCGAGCCGCAGCAGCTGGCGCACCGTATCCGCCGGCAGCGCCGCCTCCACATGCACCGCCGTCCCGCCTGCGATGCGCACCCGCGGGGCGTCCAGCGCCGCCTGCGGGTTAAGGGCGTAGTCCACCATGCCGATGACCACCTGCACGTGGCCTTGCGG
>DATCKT010000165.1:0-3602 GCA_036562195.1 Limnochordales bacterium | reverse complement strand
GCGCAGGAGGGTGCTCTTGCCGGCGCCGTTGCGCCCTATGAGGGCCACCACCTCGTTCTCCCCAACCTCGAGGGAAATCCCGTGGAGCACTTGCGAAAGGCCGTAGCCGGAGACCACGTCCTGGACCGTCAGCATCACCCGCTCACCTCTTCACCCAGGTACACTTCCCGCACCCGCGGGTTTTGGCGGATGGCCTCGGGCGTGTCGCCGGCCAGCAGCTGCCCGCGATGCAGCACGTAGATGTAGTCGGCCAAGGAAAACACCACGTCCATATCGTGCTCCACGATGACAAAGGTGGTGGTGCGGCTGGCCGACAGCTCTTGGACCAGGTCCAGCACCGCCCGCCGCTCCTGGGGGTTCATGCCCGAAGTGGGCTCATCCAGGAAGCACAAGGTCGGCCGCGTCGCCACCGCGATGCCCAGCTCCAGCAGGCGCTGGTCGCCATGGGAAAGCAGCCGCGCCGGCGTGTCCCGGTACGGCAAGAGGCCGATTCGCCCGAGCACCTCCGCCGCCTCGTCGCGGGCCTCGCTGTCGGCCTTGTAGGGCGCAAAGGCGCGCCCGATCCGCCCCCGCCGGGCGAGGATGGGCAAAAGCACGTTCTCCTCGGCGGTGAGGTCCGGGAACAAGGTCATGATCTGGAACGACCGGCACAGTCCCAGATGCACCCGCGCTGCGGGCGGCAGCTTGGTCACGTCCCGCCCCCGGAACACCACCCGCCCCCTGTCGGGCACCAGGAAACCGGACAGCAGGTTGATGAAGGTGGTCTTGCCGGCGCCGTTGGGCCCGATGATGGCCGTGAGGCGGCCTTCCTCCAAGGTCAGGCTCACGCCGTCCACGGCGGCGAAGCGGCCGAAGTACTTGGTCAGCCCTTCCGCCTGCAGGATCGCGCTCATCGGCTCTCCCCCCGCTCCGCCGGCTGCCGGGCCTGGCCGTGGACGACCCACTGCTGCCACCCGTCAGCCACCGCCTGGGCCACCCCGCCGCGGAAGCCGAGCACCAGGATGACCACGATGACGCCCATCACCAGCTGCCAGTACTCGGTGATCTGCACCACCAACTCCCGGATGAGGACGAAGAGCACGGCGCCGATGACCGGGCCAAAGAAGGCCCGCACGCCTCCCAGCAGCGTCACCAGCACCGCGTCGCCGCTGTGGCTCCAGTGGGAGATGACCGGCGTGACGGCGCTTTCCAGGGGCGCGAGCAGAGCGCCAGCCAGGCCCGCGTAAGCCCCGGCGATGATGAAGGCCAGCAGCCGGTGCTTGCGCACGTGCACGCCCACGAAATGGGAGCGCACCTCGCTGTCCCGGATGCCCTGCAAGCTCAGCCCGAAGGGCGAGTGCACGATGCGGTACAGCAGGAAGAGGGCGATCAGCGTCACGACCAGGGTGAAGAAGTAAAAGTTGGTCACGGTGCGCAGCGGGATCTGCACCAAGCCGAACAGGTCCAGCGGCGCCCGGGGAATGCCCACCAGCCCGTCGTCGCCGCCGGTAACGGCCCGCCACTTCCACAGCACCGAGTACACCAGCATGCCGAAGGCCAGCGTCAGCATGGTGAAGTAGATCCGGGTGTGGCGTACCGACAGGACGCCGATGATGAGCGCCGCCGCCGCAGCAGCCGCCACCCCGCCCAGGATGCCCACCAGCACCGACGGGTAGCGCAGCAGGATCCCGGCGCACACGTACGCGCCGATCCCGTAAAAAGCCGCCTGGCCGAACGACAGCAGCCCCGTGTACCCGAACAGCAGGTTGAAGCTTAGCGCGAAGATGGCCAGCATCATCATGTGGATGACCAGGTACTGGGTATAGGTGCTGCTGAAGAAGGTCAGCAGCACCAGGATGACCAGCACCAGCCCGTACCCGATCCGGTTCACGTTGGTGGTCACCGCTTGCGCCGCAGGCGCCGCCGCCTTTATGCCTTCGCCCTCCCAAACAGGCCGTGGGGCCGCACCAGGAGCATCGCCGACATGATCAAGTAGATGAGGGCCAGCTCCACCGTGGGGAAGAGCAGCGTGCCGTAGGAGCTGAGCACGCCGACCAAAAGCGCCCCCACGAACGCCCCGGACAGGCTGCCCAGGCCCCCCAGGACCGTCACGATGAAGGCCTGCACGATCATGAAGGAACCCATGCCGGGCGCCACCACCCGCACGGGGGTGCCCAGCGCCCCGCCCAGCGCCGCCAGCATCACGCCCAGGGCAAACACGCCCGTGTACAGGCGCTTCACGTCTACCCCTAGGGCCGCAGCCATCTGCGGGTCCGCCGCGGTGGCCCGCACGATGCGGCCCCACCACGTCTTCTCAAACAGCAGCCACAACAGCACAAACACCGCGACGCCGGCGCAGATAACGAACACGTTGTAGATGGGGAACGGCGTTCCCAGGATCCACACCGCTCCCTGGAAAATGCGGGGCATGGGCGGGATCATGAACACGCCGCCCCAGATGGCCTTGGCCAGGTCGTCGAAGATGAGGACGAGCCCGAAGGTGAGCAAAAGCTGGAAGGCGTGGTCCAGGTGCATGATGGGCTTCACGAGAAACCGCTCCACCACCACGCCGATGACGGCGGTACAGAGGAGGCTCAGGGCGATGGACAGCGCCAGGTTCCAGCCGAGGATGCCGTAGAACGTGTACGCCAGGTAGGCCCCGATCATGAAGAACGCCCCGTGGGCGAAGTTGAGCACGCCCAAGACGCCGAAGACGATGGTGAGGCCGGCGGACAAAAGCCACAGGTACATGGCCGAACTGAGGCCCACCAGTCCCTGGTAGAGCAGCACTTGGAAAGACAAGGACGACTCCCCCTTCGGGAGAAGGCGCTGTGGCCCCCGGCCTTTAGGGCCACAGCGCCCGTCGTTCCCAGCGCCGGCCGGTCGGGCGGCCGCCCGCCGTCAGGCAGCCGCCGGGGAGCCGGCCGGTGCCCTGGCGGGGCTGGCCGAGCCGCCGGCCGGCCGCCCGTTACTGCAGCGGCTCGAAGGGCGGATACCGCCAGTACTCGCTGGTGTCAAACACCCGCAGGTCGCCCAGGGTGGCGATGGGATACGCCGGATCCCACATGGCCCGGCCCGCGGGCACCGCGTACTCAAACTGGTGGTCGTAGTTGCGGAACACGCGGGTGCCGGCCGGCGTCTCGATCACCATGTCCTGCAGCGCCGCGATGATGGCGTCCGTCTCCAGGCTGCGGGCCTTTTCGATGGCCGCCTTGGCGATGTAGATGGCGCTGTAGGCCGACTCCGCCGAGTAGTTGGGCAGCCGCGCCCACCGGTTCTGGAAGGCTTCGACGAAGCGCCGGTTCATCTCCGTGTCGGGCCAGTTGTGGATGTAGCGGGCCGACGCCCACAGCTTGCCCTTAAACTGGTCGGCCTGGATTTCGCGGGTCAGGCCCTCCAGGGCGTCCACCGAACCGCCCATGGACTGCCACGATGCCCCGCTGCGGGTTGGACGTGGGCCGCAGCTCCTTGACCTCCGTGCGGGCGCGGATGGTGTCCCCGATCAGCACCGGCTTGCGGAAGCGCCACGACCGGATTTCCAGGAAGGCCAGGAGAGCGCCCTCCATGCGGGTGATGTGGGAGCGCAGCCCCGTCGCCGCCGACAGCACCAGGAGACCGTGGGC
>DATCKT010000161.1:0-3305 GCA_036562195.1 Limnochordales bacterium | reverse complement strand
GCAGGCCCTGGTGCTGGTCGGCTATCCGGAAAGCGGCGCGGTCATCGTGCGGGAGGCGCTGGAGCACGGGTACTTCAGCCGTTTCGTGCTCAGCGACGGCTTGGCCGTGCCTGCGTTCATCCAGGCTTTCGCCGGGGCCCTGGAGGGGGCGGCGGGTGCGACGCCCTACTCCCTGCAGTGGCCCAACTACACGGAAACCTTGCGCCTGTACGAGGAGCGCTACGGCCCGGTAGGCCACGTGCCGCTGCTGTCCGAGATGTTCGAATCAGTAACGACGCTCGCCCTCGCGGCCGAAATGGCCGGGGACACGGCGAGTGCAGCGGTGCGGGATGCCCTCGAGAGCATCAACAAAAGCCTGTCCGGCGACGAGGAGATCGTTTGGCCGCACGAATGGGCCAAGGCCGTCCAGTTGATCCGCGAGGGCATCCCGTTCTTCTACGCGGGCGTCCTCGATCCTGAGGGCTTCAACGAGGCCGGCGACCCAGGGGTCGTGCTTGCCGGCGCATGGACGGTCATCGGTGGGCGGATTCGCGAGATCGGCGCTCGCGAGTATTTCCTGGACGCGCAGCCTGAAGCGCAGGATCCTGTTAAGATCGGCGTGCTGATTCCCTACAGCGGCGAGCTGGCCGACTACGGGCAGCCGCTGCAGCGGGCGGCGGTGCTGGCCGCGTCGCATGTAAATGAGCAGGGAGGCCTCCTGGGCGGCCGCCGGCTGGAGCTGGTCTTTGCCGACAACGCGACCGATCCGGAAGCCGGCGCCGCCGAGGCTGCACGGCTGGTCGCGGAAGAGGGCGTTGCGGCGGTCATCAGCTTGCCGTCGGGCGTGACCATCCGGGCGGCCACGGAGGTGACCATCCCCAACCAGGTGGTGCACGTCACCCTCGGCACCGCACCCAGCATATCGGAACTGGACGACGACGGCTACGTGTTTCGCATCGTGCCGTCGGACGCGCATCAGGCGCGGGTGCTGGCCAGAGTGGTGAGGCGGTTTGGCTACAGCCGGGTCGCGGTGCTGTATGTGAACAACGAGTACGGCAACGACTTCGCCCAGCGCTTCACGGAGGCGTTCGCGGAGTTTGAGGGTGAAGTGGCGGCCAGCGCCGCCTTCGAGCCCGGGCGCGCCTCGTACCACGACCAGCTTGCGGCGCTGTCTGAATCGGGCGCCCAAGCGCTGGTGCTCGTGGCTTACGTGGACAGCGGCGTGACGATTGTGAGGGAAGCGCTGGATCACGGCCACTTCGAACGGTTCTTTTTCTCCGACAGCCTGCACGTGCCGGAATTTTTCCAGGCGTTTGGGACCGCGTTGGACGGCTCGTGGGGGACGTCCTCCTCGTCCGCGCTGCGCCCCGGCGTGTCCGACATCCGGGGGCGGTACGCGGCCAAGTACGGGCGGGTGGAGCAGCCGGCCTTGCTTTACGACATGTATGACGCCGTGTTTGTGACGGCGCTGGCCATGGAGCTCGCCGGCGAGACGTCGGGATCGGCCCTGCGGGACGCGCTGCAGCGGATCAACAAGGACGACGAGGGCGAGGACAACCCGGTCCAGCCCGGCGAGTGGGACAAGGCCCTGGAGATGATCCGCGACGGGAAACCGTTCCACTACATGAGCAACCCGCGCGCGCCCGGCTTCGACGAGGCCGGAGACCTGGCCGTCAGCACCGTCGGTGTCTGGACGGTGCGGGACGGGCGCATCCTGGACTTCGCGACGCAGACCGTTGCCCGCGCGCCGGGCGAATAAGGCCGCACATGCCGTGGGGCATGTATACGTGGGGCATGTATAGGGCTTGAGGCACGGGAGACCCTGGGCCGACAGGCGCCGCGCCAGCAGCGCCTGTCGGCCCGGGGTCTTTGCATGTTTGGGGAGAAGACCCGTGGCCCCTCCCCTGGCCGTGGGCCTTGGCTTAGGGCATGGCCGGGGCCCTGCCCGCTCGCGGGGACCAAATGGGGTGCTGCCACCCTATTGCGGGGCGCAACGGTTAAGGAAAATGAAGAAGCGTGAGCGCGTCCGCGCCCGGACCCCAATCACTATCCAATGGTCATCCACCTTCAGTTTCTGCAGTTTCCCCTGAGACACGGGCCGGACAGGCCACTCTTCGGATACTTGCGGGCGGTGTGCACCGGGTCCGGAGCCCTCGCCTTTGATTGGGAGGGCCGCGGTGCTGCTGCACAAGGGGGTGATGCGGCGTCAGGCGGCGTCGGAGGATGAGCCAGGCGCGCGCACTCATACGGAATGCGGGCCGCCAACACCGGGCGGCCAACGACGCCGCGCCGCCGCCATGGGCGGGCCGAAACGGCGCGGCAGGCAAGGAGGTCCTGTGATGCAAACCCAGAAAGTTTGGACGGGCCTTCGTGTCGCCTTTTTCGCGGCAACTTTCTGCGCCCTCGCGGCGGCAGGTTTGTCGACGGTGACGGCCCAGCAGGCGCCGGTAAAGATTGGCGTGGTGCTGCCGTTGTCCGGGGACTTGGAGGATTTGGGCAGGCCGGTCAAGCAAGCGGCGGAACTAGCCGCCAGCCACATCAACGAGCAGGGCGGGCTGCTGGGCGGCCGGCGGCTGGAGCTGGTGTTTGTCGACGACGCCACCGACGCGGCGGTCGCGCTGGCCGAGGCGCGGCGGCTGGTGGAGCAGGAAGACGTGTCGGCCATCATCACCGGCTCCTCCGACTCTACGTTGCGGGTGGCCGCCGGGGTCAGCGTGCCCAACCGCATTGTTCACCTCAGCCTGGCCAGCTCGGACCTGATTTCCCGGCTGGATGACGACGACTACGTGTTCCGGGTCGCGCCCACCGATGCGCACCAAGGTGTCGCCATGGCTGAGCTGGCCCGCAACCTGGGCTACTCGCAAGTGGCCGTCTTTTACGTCGACAACGACTACGGCCGGAGCCTGGTCCGCTACTTCTCGGAAAACTTCCAGCGCCTGGGCGGCCGGGTGTCGGCCAGCGCGGCGTTTGCCATGGGCCGCCCGACGTACCGGGAGGAACTGGAGCAGCTGGCGGCCTCGGGGGCGGAGGCCCTGGTGCTCATCGGGTATCCGGTCACCGGCATCACCATCGTGCGGGATGCCTTGACCCACGGCTACTTTGACAAATTCATTTTCGGCGACTCCCTGGCCGCGCCGGCGCTCATCGAGCCTTTCGGAAACGCGCTGGACGGCTCGTTTGGTGTGGCCGCGGTTTCGGATGAGTGGCCCGGTTTCAAGGAAATCCAGCGGGACTACGCTGAGCGCTATGGAGAACCCGCCCAAATCGCGTTCTTCCAAGGCATGTACGATGCGGTATTCCTGCTGGCCCTGGCCATGGAGCAGGCC
>DATCKT010000224.1:0-4182 GCA_036562195.1 Limnochordales bacterium | reverse complement strand
CATGGGCCACGGCGGGCAGGGCGCCCAGTCCGGGGTGCACCCCTTTGACGTACTGGCGGCCGGGGAGTGCCTGAAGGACTGCAAGGCCATGGCCGTCAAGTGCATGTGGGGCGCCACCGAGGCGTCCCAGCCGGCCCGGGGTTTCCTGCAGCAGCTGGCCGGCGAGCACCTGCACATGGCCGAGCAGCACTACCGGTGGCTGGAGCAGCGGGGGCTGTACGCCTCGCCCAAGGCCGACCAGCAGGCCCTGCAAACCTACGACCAGAAGCTGCACCAGATCGCCCAATCCGGCCAGCAGGCCGTGCAAATGGCCCAGGCGGGCGTGCCCGGCGGCCAGGGCTTCCAGTATGCGGCGACGCCCCAGAGCCAGTGGGGCCAGCAGGGCCAGTACGGGCAGCAAGGCTACTACGGCCAGCAGGGGCAGTACGGGCAGCAGGGGCAGTACGGGCAACAGGGCCAGTTCGGGCAGTACGGCCAGCACGGCCAGTACGGGCAGCACCACGACCCGGCGCTGCAGTACGGTCAGCAGTACGGCTACACCCAATCCGCCATGCGGCAGTAGGCCGCGCTGTGGCCGTACGCACGGCGTCCGGATGAGCGTACGGCGGCCAGCGGAGCGCCCGGCAGCCGGCTGAACGCGCGACAGCCGACTGAACGCAGGGCGGCCCGACTCAACGTACGGCGGCCCGGCGGCACGAGGGGGTGTCCCGCGCGGGGCACCCCCTGTCGTATTTCGCCCTGTGGTATTTCGGCCGGCCGGGCGGCGGGGCTGGGCTCAGGCGGCTCCGCCTCGGTACACTTCCGGGTTGACCACGTGGGCGGGCCGCCGCCCGGCCAACACGTCCAGCACCGCCGCCACGGCCCCTTCGGCCATACGGGCCACCGCCTCCTGGGTGCGGGCCCCCATGTGCGGCGTGTGAATCACCTTCGGGTGGCACAAAAGCGGGTGGTCCGCCGGCGGCGGCTCCCGCTCAAACACGTCCAAGGCGGCGCCCGCCAGACGGCCGTTCTCCAGCGCCGCGAGCAACGCGACCTCGTCCACCACGCCGCCCCGCGCGGTGTTGATCAAGAGGGCACCGGGTTTCACCCGGGAAAGCTCCCTGGCGCCGATGAGATGGTGCGTCGCCGGCGTGAGCGGCACGTGCACGCTGATGACGTCCGCTTGGGCAACCACCTCGGTCAAGGGCGCAAACGTCAAGTCCCAGCGCCGCTCCTCTTCAGGCCGGCGCATGACATCATAGTAGGTGACTTCCATGCCCATGGCCCGGGCCAGCTTGGCCACCTCCAGGCCGATGCGCCCCAAGCCGATGAGCCCCAGCCGTTTGCCCCGCAGCTCCGTTCCCACCGGCCGTTCCCAGCGGCCGCGCCGCACCGCATCGTGGGCGGCGGGGATGCGGCGGGCCAAGGCCAGCATCAAACCGAGGGTGAGCTCCGCCACCGCGACGTCGTTGGCGCCCGGCGTGTTAGTGACGACGATGCCCCGCTCTGTGGCTGCGGCCACGTCCACGTTGTCGGTGCCCGACCCGTAGCGGGCGATGACGCGCAAAGCAGAACCTGCCCGATCCATCACCGCCGCCGTCACGGGCTCGGTGCTCACGATGAGCCCCAGCGCGCCCTCGGCCAGGGCGGCCAGCTCCTCCTCCGTCAGGAGCCGTCCCTGGGGATTGAGCCGCACCCCGTACCCGGCGGACCGCAGCGGGGCCAAAAATCGCGGCGCTTCACAGAGGCTGGTGGGCGTCACCACCACGACACCGCTCATGCGGCACCCGCTCCCGGATCCGACAGGCTTGTGTCGGCGGCGAGTCCCGCGCCCGCCACCACGGCGAACAGGCCCCCAGCCTCCTCCAGCAGGCGCACATAGCGGTCCACCAGCGGCTGGTAGGCCGCGTGCATCTCGGTCCGCGGCTCGGTGCGATCCGTGGCGTGGATGAACCGGCGGGCGGTCTCCTTCACGTCGGCGAAGGCCCCCACCGCCCGCCCCGCGATGATGGCGGCGCCCAACACGGAGCCTTCCGAGCGGTTCAGGTCCACGTACGGCAGGCCCAGCACGTCGGCCTTGATCTGCTTCCACACGGGGCTGGCGGCGCCGCCGCCCACGATGCGCACTTCCCGGAAGCGCAGGTCGGGGAACTGCGCCTGCTCCACCCGCAGGTAGAAGGCGTACTCGTAGGCCACCGACTCCAAGATGGAGCGGTAGAAGTGGGCCAGCCCGTGTTTCCATGTGAAGCCGAGCCACATGCCCTGGAGCGACGGGTCGTTGGGGCATGCCCGGCCGCCCAAGTGGGGCAGGAACAACAGGCCGTCGCACCCCGGTGCCACTTGTGCGGCCAGCTCGTCTAACCATTCGTATGCCCGCCGGCCCGCGGGCGGCGGCGGTGCGCACTGGTCCCGGAACCAGCGCAGGTTGAGCCCGCCGCCGTTCATATAGGCCAGAGCGTACCACATGTCTTCGGTCACGGTGCGGGCCGTGAACAGCGTCTGGTGCCGCACGTCGGGACGGAAGTCGGGCACGCCGATGGCGCACACGGCGGCCGTCCCGGCGATGTCCAAAAGGCCCCCCGGGTCCACCAGGCCCGCTCCGAGCACGCCCGCCGTCGTATCGCCCGCCCCGGCCGCGATGGGCGTGCCGGCCAAAAGGCCCGTCTCCCGCGCCGCCTCCTCGCCCACCCGGCCCACGATGTCCCAGGGCTTGACGATGCGGGGCAGCTTCTCCATGGGCACGCCAAACAGCCCGCAGAGCTCCTCGGACCACCGCAGGCCGGGATTGTCGCTGAAGCCCGTGAAGTGCAGGTATGTGTAGTCCATGAAGGCGTCCTCGCCCCGCAGGCCGCCCATCTTGCCCGCGGCGTAGGCCGCCGGCATCACGAACTTGTGGATGCGGGCGAACACGTCCGGGCGCTCGTGTTTCCACCACAGAATTTTGGGCCCGTGGGTGTAGGAGGGATAGCCCCCCGTGAGCTCCAGGATCCGCCGCTGGTGCTGCTGCATGAGCCTCATGTACAGGGCGCAGCGGGTGTCCAGCCACGAGTCGTAGGGAATGACCGGCCGCCATTCTTCGTCCACCGCCGTGATGCCGGCCATCTGCCCCACAAAGGCCAGCGCCGCCACTTGCCCGCCGCGCACGCCGGCCTGCTCCAGCACGGACCGGATGGTGCGCAGCGCCGAGGCGTACATCTCGTCCGGGTCTTGCTCCACCCACCCGGGCCGGGGCTGGATCAGCGTCGTCTCCTCGTAGGCCTGGGCCACCAGGCGCCCTTCCAGGTCAAAGAGCGCCGCCTTGGTGCCCGTGGTGCCCAAGTCGACCCCTATCACGTACTCGCCGCCCATCGCAGGCCCACCTCCCCGCCGTTGGTTCCTCCACGCCGCCGGTCCTTCCAGCCGCCGCTCCGTTCCCTCCGCCGCTACGTCGACTCCGCCGGTCCGTCCACTCCAGCGGGCCGTCCACTCCGCCGGTTCCTGCACACCGGCCGGGCGCCCTAGCGGGCGTCAATGATCACCGGCCGCCCGTCGCGCTCCACCACCCGCACCCGGAAACCGGTTTCCTCAATGGAACGGTAGTCGTGGCCGGCCTGGGCGGGATACACGGCGTAGAACACGAAAGGCTCATCCCCCACGTTGACCGTGCGGTGGCCCCAGTATGGCGGCACGTAGGCCACTGTGCCCCGCCGCATCTCCAGGTGCGCGCACCGCCCGTCCCGGGTCTGCATGATCAGGTACCCGCGTCCCCGCAGGCCGAAGTAGATCTCCGCGCACTCCTCGCGCTCGTGGTAGTGGCCCTTGGTCATGAAGTACTCGTCGCCGATCTTCCCGGGGTAAATGACGGTGATGCTGTAGAGGAGCTGGCCGACTTCCTGCGGCACCTCGATCTCGTCCACCCGGTAGATCAGCGGGTCCGTCGCGAGGCTGGCCGCCACCGCGTCCTTGTCCGCGTAGAAACCTGGCATGTCGCTGAGGCGGCGGGTGATGATGCGGCGCGGGTGCCACAACAACCCGTTCTCCACGTCAATGTGTGCGCTCCACGGCTGCATCAGCCGCTCCATCGGCGTCACCTCCCTGCCCGGCCCGCGGCGGGCCGGTGCTGTACGTGCCGGCAAGGCTCGCGACGGACCCGTGCCGTCGTTGCGGCGTTCCCGCCCGGATCACACCAGATCCATGCGGATGTGCTTCACCAGCAGGTACTCT
>DATCKT010000132.1:0-2962 GCA_036562195.1 Limnochordales bacterium | reverse complement strand
GGGGACGATGACAAGATGAGGTTCGAGAAGGGCAATCTGTTCCTGAAGAAGGACGCCAAAATGGAGCAGGAGAAAGCTGGGTTTTTCCAGGAGACCGCTGGGTTTTTCCAGGGTTCTCAGGACCAGGCTGGGCTGCTCTCCGACCACGAGCTGAACTTGTTGTCCGGCGGCGTCATGAACAACACCGGCAATCCGTCGGACATTCTATCTGGCCACGAGAATCGGTAATGGACCGTCGCAGCTCTGGCGCAGCCTCCGCTGGCCGGAGCAGGCAGGACGCCGCCCAACGCCGCAGCAAGGTCTGCAGCCGCTACCCGGGCGCAGGCACCGGGCGACAGAAACCACCCGACGAGAAGCCGTTCCAACGTGGAGGGTCGAATTGGATCCCACTGCGTGGAACGGCTTCTCGTCGCGATCCTACTCCTGGTGGCCCTGGGCGTAACGCCGTTCTTGGAATCCGTGACCGGCTTTGGCGTCGGCCTGATCATGTCGGCGCCCATCCTGCGGGAGATGGGTCTGCCGGCGCGGCTCGCCTGACCGTGCAGCTCACGGGCTTGCCCGATGCGGCCGGGCGCTGGCTGCGCAGCCCGGCCCTGTGGCTGCCGGTCACCGCGGCCATCACCCTTTGGTTCGGCGTTGCTTCCGGCCGGCGGTCCGTCGCTCTGGCCGCGGCGACCGCGGCGTATCACCGTTGGAAGGGAGTCGCCGCCGCGACCCTGGTCTTTTTGGCCCTCGGAGTGCTCATGACCCATTCGGGCATGGCCGCCACCCTGGCCGCGGGTGCGACCCGCATCGGCGGTGCGTACATCCTGCTGGCGCCGTGGATCGGCGGTCTTGGCGGGTTCCTGACCGGCTCCAACACAGGGGCCAACGCCATGTTCGCCGCGGCCCAGGCCGCCGCAGCGGAACAGCTCGGCTTGCCCGTCCTAGCACTCCTTGCCATCCAGAACGTGGCCGCGTCGCTGTTGACCATGGTATCGGGGCCGCGCGTGGCCTTGGCCCGCAGCCTGCTGGATCCGGGCGAACCGTGGCAAGCTCTGGTCCGTTGGGTGCCGGCCGCGAATCTGCTCATCCTTTGCACATGGAGCCTGTGGGCAGCGTTTACCTAGTGACCTCCGGGGGGAGGAGGATCGGACGGTCAACGGCGTTGTCAGAGGTGTTCCCGCGCCATCCCACACAGAAACCGCAACCCCTGCTCAACATCGCCCCCACACCATGTGTCAAACGGGATGAGTTCACCCGTCGCCGCGACCAGCTGACCCGTGCTGCCGTGCACCCGCACCGTGCAGCCGCCGTTGCCCGCCGCCAGGCGCACGGCAAAACAACGCTCGGCGAAACCGGCCCCAGGGGCTTCCTCCGCAGCATGCGCCAACCGGCCAGTGTTATCTAGTGTGCCGGCCCTGACCGGAGCGGTCAGCGCGACCTCCTGCGCGTGACCCATGCACAGCAACAGCGTGACGATCTGGCTTACGGTCAGGTATATTACGGCGTCCCGGCGGTGGGGACAGCTCCTGCGGTGGCAGTGCCGGGGCCACCGCCCGCCCACGGCATGGACGGCTGCGGCGTCGACAACCCACAGCGGGTCGTCCATGTGGTCCAGCAGCGCAAGTATGTCGAGGGAAGGAACGCCCGCCCTCGCCGGTTCCACCCGCAGCGGCTCCACGCCGATGATGGCTAGCCGCTCCGGTTCCTTGCCTTTGCACCCTTCCGCCGTCTGCACGGCCATGGCAGAGCCGCGCAATACTCCCTCGCTCCAGGGGACCACATCGATGCCGTAGGAGCGGTAGAACGCCTGCCGCATTTGGTTGCAGACAAGCCATGCGAACACGGTGTGCAGCGCCGGCTGCGCATACCGGTCGCGCCTGGACAACCCGTCGCGGTCGGCCCGCTGCACCTGGCCGGAGTCGCTGAGCGCGGCAGCCAGCCGCACGGGTTCCGTACGTCCGCCCAAGCGCCGCAGCCAGCACCGGACCGCCAGGTTTGTCCGGACGAGCGCCTCCGCGTAATCGGCGCTCCACTTCTGTATCTGTTGGTACCGCTCCCAGGAAACCACGCGCCGCGCCACCAACCCGCTCCCCTTCCCTGTCGACATCATGCACGCGGCCGGGTCCAAATCCACCCTTCTTTTCTGGCCCGTTCCGGGTCCGGAGGCGCCGCCACGTTTCCGGCCAGGAAATCGGCGCCGGCCACCACGCACAGCGCCGCGTCGAGCACGTCCACGTCCACCGCGAAGGGGGATGCGTCCGCCGGAAAGCCGACCCCGTCCGCCCGCAGGCTTGCAATGATCTCCCAGCGCCGGACGTTGGCCGGTTTCTTGTAGCCGCCGGAGGGTATGCCGCGGGCGATCAACGTCGCGGCCGGATAGACCTCGATGGCAGCCAAGCGGTCAGGGGGACGCCGCGGTTCCCACGCGAGAGGGATCTCCAGGACGAGACGGTCCCCCACCTGGGCCAACAGCGCCAGTGCCGCGTGGGCGGCGCGGGCAATGCGGTCGGCGCCCACTTCTAAAGGTGTAATGGTCCACCGTGGCGCAGTCGGTGCCGACGATGGTCACTTCGGGCATTGGACCTTCCCCTCCTCGGTGGGACGCCCTTCGTGCGCAGACCGGTTTCCCCTGCCGTGTAGAACCCCGTTCCCCCTGCCGCGTGGAACGTTCCGGCTTTCCTAGCGGGTGACAGCCGGCCCGGAACATCCTTCGACAGGCTGCGCCCAAGGCCGCGTGCACAACCGGTCGGGCGAGGGCCCCGGGTTTCGCCCTGTGCGGCCTGGTACAAGGGTCATGCGCAGCGAGTGACTAATCTCGCGAGGGCATCATCCCGGTTGGGCGAACGGCAACGTCTGCGTTGGCCTGTCCGGCTCGACCTGCAAGGGGGACGAAGCATGGGACCATTCAAGTTTCGCTCCGTCTTGGAGCGGCCGCTGCGGCCCAGTCATCAGAAGGCATACGTCGAGTGGATCGAGT
>DATCKT010000126.1:0-2685 GCA_036562195.1 Limnochordales bacterium | reverse complement strand
TGGATCGATCTGGGTCCGCAGCCATTCGATCACCGCCTGCTGCGCCAAGGTGCGGAACTGGGCGAGCTCCTCCGGCGTCGGCGAGTAGATCTCCATGTGCTGCTGGAGCTTGTTGAGCGCCAGCGCCTCGTTGAGCGCCTTAATGCCCTGGTTCACCCGGGCAGCGGTGAAGGCGGCCCGGCGGATGAGCTGCTGGTCCTCAGGCGAGAGGCTGTTGAAGAAGCGCTTGTTGATGACGGTGAAGTCCACGCCGTAGCTGTGGCCGTCCAGCGTCAGGTAGCGCTGCACCTCATACAACCGGGCGTAGTCGATGGTGCTCACCGGGTTCTCCTGCCCATCCACAACGCCCTGATCCAAAGAGCTGTACACTTCCGGCCACGGGATCGGCGTCGGGCTGCCGCCGAGGGACTGGACGAGCCGGACATAGACGGGCGTCTCCTGCACCCGGATCTTCAGCCCCCGCATATCCTGCGGCGAGCGGATGGGGCGCACGTTGTTGGTGAAGTGGCGGAACCCGACCTCGCCGTACGCGAGGTTGATCATGTTCGTCTTTTGCTCCAGCAATTTCGAGATCTTTTGGCCAAAAGGACCGTCGAGGACGCGCCATGCGACCGCCTGGTTGGGGAACAGGTACGGGATGTCAAACACCATCGCTTCGGGGAAAAAGCCCGCCATCGCGCCGGACGCGATGCCCATCTCGATGGTGCCCAGGTTCACGGCCTCCAGGTACTCCCGCTCGCCGCCGAGCTGACCGGCGGGGTAAACCTCCACCCGGATGCGACCGCCGGTAGCGGATTCCACCAGCGCCTTGAAGGTCAGCGCCTGGGCATGCTTTTGGGCAACGAACGGGTCAGGGGGGTCCGCATGGGCGATGCGGATCGTAATCTGCCGCTGCGCCGCCGCCGCATCGACCAGCAACGACATCGCCAACAAAGCCAGCAGCACAAGCCACAATCCACGGCCACGCCATCCACTGCGCATACGTTTTTCACACCCCTTTTCATGGTTTTCGTGGGTATGCGCATTCGTGCCGCTCTGCCCGGGCGCCGCCTCGCACCCGGAGTCCCGCCAACTCCCGATCCCTTACGGCAGCGCACCACCCCTTTTCGCGTGCCGCCGCTCCCGCAGGCGGCGATCGATCTCCAGCAGCCGACGGGCCCGGCGCACGACCGGTTCGTCCACCATGCGCCCGGCCAACGCCAGGGCCCCCAACCCCTGGGCAACCGCCTGTTCGTAGGCCTCCACCAGCTTTTGGGCTTGATTCACCTCATCCGGGCTTGGTGAGAAGGCTTCATTCAAGATCGGGACTTGGGCAGGATGGATGCAGGTTGCCCCTTCGAAGCCCAGCCGCCGGGAGCGCCGGGCCACCTCCGCAAGGCGCCCGGCGTCGCCGAAATCGGCCACCGAGGCCGCCAGTCCCAGCGGGATGATCCCGGCGACGCGCGCCGCCAGCACCAGGTGCAGCTTGGCGTGGAGGAGGCCCTCGCCGTCCGGGTCCATTCCGGCCTGAGCGGCAAAGTCCTCGGTCCCCAGGATTAAGGCCATCATGCGCGGGTCGGCGGCCGCGATCTCCCGCACCTGCCACAAGGCCTCGACAGTCTCGATAAGTCCGATGAAACCGATGGTACCCGGCGGGATACCCCGCTCCGCCTCCAGCTCGGCCACGGCGGCGCTGAGCAGGCGGATGTGGGCCGCGCCCAGGACTTTCGGCACCGCGATGGCGACAAGCCCGGGCCGCACCACGGCCTCAAGATCCCGCACCGCCAGGCGCAAGGGGCTGTTGATGCGAACCAGGGCGTCCACCCCGTGCCCGGCCAGCTCTCGGACGGCCTCGGCGGCCCGCTGCCGCGCCGCTTCCTTTTCAGCGGGCGGCACGCTGTCCTCCAGGTCCAGGATGACGGCGTCGGCGCCCCGGGTGTGGGCCTTCTCCACAAACCGCTCCACGTGCGCCGGCACGTACAGCAACGAGCGCCAGACGGGCAATCCCTTTTCCACCGCGGCTTGGCGGCCCATCAAATCACCCCCTCCGCCCGCAGCCGGCGCACATCATCCGACGACAAGCCCAGTGCCGTCAGGATCTCTTCCGTGTGCTCGCCCAGGGCCGGTGCAGGACGCCGGAGGCTACCCGGCGACGCCGACAGCCGCGGCACCACGTTGTGCATGGGGATCGTGCCCATGTCCGCATCGGGCATCTCCACAATCACCTGGCGCTCCCGGAAGTGGGGATCCTCCAGGATCTGCGCGATGTCGTAAACCGGGGCCACCGTCACGCCTGCCTGCTCAAAGAAGGCCAGGTTTTCCGCCAGCGTCCGCTGCTCGATAAAGTCCTGCACGATCCGGTCCAGCTCTTCCACGTTGGCCAGCCGATCGGCGTTGGTACGGAAACGGGGATCCTCGATCAGGTCTTCGCGGCCCATGGCCCTAAACAGCCGCTCGGCCATCACTTGCATGGAAGCCGACAAGGCCAGCCAGCGGCCGTCCTTGGTGCGGTACACATTGCGCGGGGCGCTGGAGTTGGACCGGCTTCCGGTGCGCCGCTTGATCTGTCCCGTCAGCCGGTAAATCCCGGCTTCCGCCGACATCAGGGAAAAGAGCGGATCGAACAGGGGAAGGTCGATGACCTGCCCGCGGCCTGAACCCACTTCTCGATAGCGTAAGGCCACCAGCACCGCCACCGCTCCGTAC
>DATCKT010000125.1:0-3007 GCA_036562195.1 Limnochordales bacterium | reverse complement strand
CTGAGAGGGGCTGAACTCTCCATTGAGGATCGCGGCGCGTATGGCCTCGTGCACCGACTGCACGCTGGCCCGCGCCATGCGCTGGGTTGTCGTCATAGGCGTTGACCTCCGGTTTCATGCCCCTGGGCGGCCGGTGGGGCTCCACGGCCCCCGGCCTAGGGACGATGCGTCTCCCGACCCTTCCGCTGCGGGCGGGGATGTTCCGCCCGCGTCTCTCAAGACGCCCGGCGGTCTGGGTCCCGTCCTCAGGGAACAAGAATCCATCCTCAGGGAACAAGAATCCACGATAACGCTATCAGATCGCGCCCAGATTGTCAACAATTTTGCCGTAAAGGTTTTTGAACGAAGTTGCGGCGATCTAGTTGACGACGGCCGCACGCTGTGTTACAGTTTCTTCACATCAGTTGTATGCGAGTCCGTACAACAACCAAGTTAGGAGAATCCCGATGGGACTGACCGTTGCCGTACTTGGTCTCGGAGAAGCTGGTTCCGCCATCGCCCGCGACCTGGTCGCCCGTTCGGTGACGGTGCGCGGCTTTGACCCGGTGGCGGCGCCGCCAGAAGGCGTCGTGGCGGCCATGGACATCGCCGATGCCGTCCAGGAGGCCGATGTGGTGTTGAGCGTTAACGCCGCCGCCGTGGCCCTGCAGGTCGCGAGTTCCGCAGCGCCCGCCCTGCGCCCCGGCACGCTGTACGCGGACCTCAACACGGGTGCGCCCGAGTTGAAGCGGTCCGTGGCAAAGCCGGTGGAAGCGGCGGGCGCCGTGTTTGTGGACGTGGCGCTGATGGCGCCGGTGCCCGGCAAGGGGATTACCACTCCGGCGCTGGCCTCCGGGCCGGGCGCCCAGCGTTTTGCGGAGCTGTTCATCCCCTTGGGCATGCCCGTCAAGGTGGTCGACGACCAACCGGGCAGCGCCGCTTCCCGCAAGCTTTTGCGCAGCGTCGTCATGAAGGGCATGGCGGCGGCCATCATCGAAGGGCTCACGGCCGCGCAGCGCCAGGGCTGCGAAGAGTGGTACCTGGAAGAGGTCCGGTCCATCTTCCGCAACGCCAACGAGGCGCTGGTGGACCGGTTCATCAACGGCAGCCGCAAGCACGCGGTGCGCCGCGCCCACGAGATGCGGGTCGTGGCCGAGATGCTTTTGGCCAATGACGTGCACCCGCGGATCTCGCTGGCCGCGGCGGAGTGGCTCAAGGAGCTGGCGGCCGCCCAGCGGAGCGGCCAATGAGCCGGCCGCCGGCGGATGGCGTCGAGGCGGCGGCAGCGCGGCCAGCACCGGCTGCCGGCACCGCCGGGGTGACGGTGGAGAAAGGAGACCAGCGCGTGTCAGGGACCCAGACGGCTGCAGCCGTTGCGACAGTTTCGGATTTGATAGCGGGCTATTTAGTGGCCGCAGGTGCCAAGTACATCTTCGGCTTGCCCGGCGGCCAGAACATCGAGTTCATGGAGGCGGCCCGGCGGCGAGGGATGGAGTTCGTGCTGGCCCGCCGCGAAGGGACCGCCGCCCTCATGGCCAGCGCCGCGGGGGAGCTCACGGGCGTGCCCGGCGTGTGCATGTCGACGCTGGGCCCCGGTTCCACCAACCTGGTCAATGGCGTGGCCCACGCGTTCCTGGACCGGGCCCCGCTCATCGCCATCTCGGGCCAATTGTCCTCCCGCCTCGCGCCCACCTTCACCCACCAGAACGTCGATCACCGCCGCCTGTTCGCGCCGGTCACCAAGTGGGCCACGGACGTGGTGCCGCAGGCCGCGGGCGCCATCATGCGCCGGGCGCTGCGGCTGGCGGTGGCCGAACGCCCCGGGCCCGTGCACCTGACGCTCAACGCCGACTACGCCCGGGCCGACGCGGCGGAGACAGAGATTCAGCTGCCGCCCTTGAAACCCAGCGGGACCTTCACGGCGGAGTTCGCCGCGGATGGGGTCTCGGACGTGCTCGACCTCATCCGCAAGGCCCGGCGGCCGGTGGTGGTGGCCGGCATCGCCGCCACCCGGGCCGGCGCGGGCCCGGCCCTGCGCCGTTTGGCTGAGACCGCGGGCGCGCCGGTGGTGGTGGCGCCCAAGGCCAAGGGCATCTTCCCCGAAGACCACCCGCTGTTCGCCTGCACCCTCGACATGGCCTGCAACAAGCTGGTCTGGGAGTTCCTGGCTGGGGCGGACCTGGTCCTGGCCGCCGGTTTCGACGCGGTGGAACTCATCAAGGACTGGCGGGTGCCGGCGCCCACCGTCCATATTGATGCGATTCCCAACGTGGACCAGGTGTACCAGGCGCAGGTGGAGCTGGTGGGCGACATCGCCGCCATCCTGGACGCCTTGGCCGACGCATGGCCGCAAGCCTCCGCGTGGGAGGAACGGGAAGTCCAGGCCCACCGGGAGCGGGTGGCCCGCCAGTACTACAAGGGCCGCGTGGCCGGGCGGCTCAACCCCACGGACGTGGTGGACCTGGTCCAGGCGGGGGCGCGCCGGGACACGCTGGTGACCGCCGACGTGGGCTCTCACAAGTTGCTGGTGGGGCAGGGCTGGAAGGCCTACGAGCCCCGCAGCGTCTGGATGTCCAACGGGCTGTCCACCATGGGCAGCGCCCTGCCGGCCGCCATCGCCGCGAAACTGGTGCTGCCCGAGCGGCCCGTAGTGTGCTTCACCGGCGACGGCGGGTTCGCCATGGTCTACGGCGAGCTGGAAGTGGCGGCGTCCCTCGGGCTCAACATGCTGGTGGTCGTGTTCTGCGACCAGAGCCTGAACCGCATCGAGATCAAGCAGCAGCAAAAGGGCTACCCCAGCTGGGGCACGCGCCTGCCCCAAAGCGACTTGGTCAAGCTGGCCGAGGGCCTGGGGTGCTACGGCGCCCGGGCGACGACGCCCGAGGAGTTCGCCGCCGCCATCGACGGCTGGATGGGGCTGGACCGGCCGCTGGTGGTGGAGGCCCAAATCGATCCGGCTCAGTATAACGAGCAATTTTAGCGCCGCGGGAGGACGGGATCAGGAAAGGGGGTTCCGTCGCCGGCGGTA
>DATCKT010000026.1:0-3888 GCA_036562195.1 Limnochordales bacterium | reverse complement strand
GCCGACGATGGAGTGGGTGGTGGACACCGGCAGCCCCACCAACGTGTACAGCTGCACGTTGAGGGCCGCCGCCAGCTCGGCTACGAAGGCCATGGGCGGAATCAGGTGGGTGATGCGGCTGCCGATGGTTTCCATGACGCGGTAGCCCCAGGTGGCTACGCCCAGCACGATGGCAAGACCGCCCAAGAGCGTCGCCATGAAGGGGCTGACCAGACCCGCCCCCACCATGACGCCGGTGGCGTTGGCCACGTCGTTGGCACCCCAGGAGAAAGCCATCCACATGCCGCTGGCGGTCAAGAGCCACGCCCAGACGCGGTCGGGGATGGAGAACCAACGCAGGATCAGGAGCCGCAGGAGCTGGTAGAGGATGTAGGCGACGGCGGCGGCGCCTACGGGCGTCAGGATCCACGCAAGGAAGATATCCAGCAGTTTCTCCCAGTAGATGGGCACGCCGCCGGCCGCGACGCCCGCGCCGGCCACGGCGCCCACCGCCGAGTGGGTGGTGGAGACGGGCAGGCGGAGGTACGTGGCCCACAACAGCCACAGCCCCGCGGCCAGCATCGCGGCCAGGGCGATGAGCGTCGCCTGGCGGGTTGGCAGCTGCTCCAAGGGGACGATCCCGGATCCGATGGTCTTAATCACCCGGTGGCCAAGGCTGACGGCGCCGATGAAGCTGAAGACGCCGACGATGACCACGGCTTCGCGCACGGTGCGAACCCGGGCGCCGACCGCGGTGCCCATGGCGTTGGCGGCGTCGTTGGCGCCCAGGCTCCAGCCGACGAAGAGGCCGGACAATAGGATGAAGATGCCGAGCAGTGTCATGAACGCTTTTCTCCGCCCCCGGCGGGTGCGACGGCGGGCCAGGCGCTGCTTTTTGGTTGCCCGCCCGTTTTCCGCGCCGGGGCGCCGCACACCTTCCTACCCTAAGCGTACCATGGAAAGAAGCCGGTGCGAAGGGGGGCACGGTCCCTGGACCACGTTTACTATTTTGCCTACGGTTCATGCATGAGCCCAGAAGATCTCGCCCGCGACGTGGAGGAGTTCGAGCTCGTGGGCCCGGCGCTGGTGCGAGGCTTTCGCCTCGGCTTCACCCGCTACTCCCGCGCCCGGCGGGGCGGCGTCGCGGACCTGGTGCCCGACCCGGACGGCGTGGTGGAGGGCGTGCTGTACCGCCTCCCCGTGGAACAGCTGCCCGCCCTGGACGAGCGGGAAGGCGCGCCCGAGCACTACCGCCGCGAACACATCCGCGTGGAAACCCCCGACGGCCAAACGTATGACGACGTGCTCACCTACGTGGTGGTGGACAAGGCGCCGGAGGAGATCCCGCCCCACGCCGACTACGGGCAGACCATCCTTCAGGGCGCCGAAGCCTACCTGAGCCCGCCCTACGTGGAGCGGCTGCGCGAGACGCTGCGGCAGATGGCCGAAAAACGCGCCCAAGAAGAGCGGGAACGGGCCGAGAAGGAGCGCCGCGGCAAGGCGGGGGACGGGGAGCGGCGCCGGCCTCGGGCCGCCCGCAGGACGCGCCGGGCCCGCTTTGTGCTGCACCCTTCGGGGCTGGTGGTGTCCGCGGGCTCCGTGCCGCCGGCCCCCATCGCGCTGGGCCGCCACCGCCGCCGGCGGCGCCGCTAGGGCGCGTTTTCCTGGGCGGATTCGGCGGCCGCCTCCCCGCGCACGAACCGGATCAGTGCCCGCACGACGGCCGCCGCTACCGCCTCGCGATAGTCCTCCCGCTGCATCAGCGCCCGGTCGGTGGCGTTGGTGACAAACCCGATCTCCACCAGCGCCGCGGGCATGCGCGCGACCCGCAGCACCCGGTAGTTGCCCGGCAGCGCCTGGCGATAGTTGGGCGGGTAGATCTGGAGCAGTTCCTCCTGGATAAGCAGGGCCAAGCGTCGTCCCTCCAGGGACGAGGGGAAGTAGAACGTCTGAGCGCCGAAGCAGTCCGAGCTCGGGTAGCGGTTGACGTGCAGGCTCAAGAAGACGTGCGCTCCGCGCTCGTTGGCCACCTGCGCGCGGTCGTCCAGGGACACGAAGGTGTCGTCCCGCCGGGTCAGGATCACCTCGGCCCCGCTGGCTTTGAGCGCCCGCTCCAGCCGCAGCGCCATATCCAGGTTGATCTCCTTTTCCACCAACCCGGACGGCAAGTGGCAAGCGCCCCGGTCGGACCCGCCGTGGCCGGGATCCACGGCCACCAGCACGCCCGCGAGGGGCCGGTCCGGCCCGGGGCTTGCCGGGTGGACCGGCGGCTGACGCGGGTCGCCGCCGTCGCTGGCCGCCGGCAGCCAAGGCCGGGTGAAAAGCCAGAACGGGCTCGGCAGCCACGACCGGACCTGCAGCCGGTTGTCCGGGACGCCCATCAGCAGGGCGGCAGCCAGCACCAAGCCGGCGGCCACGGCCATCGTCCCCGCCGCCCGCCGGCGACCATGGGCCCGGGCGAGTCGGCGGAACATCCACGCGCCCGAGAACACGACGCGCGACCTCCCGTCAACGCCGTCACTGGAGCATCGTATGCGGCAGCGCCGTTGACAGATTCGCGTTTCTATGATACCTTCGAGGCGACGTTAGGCGTACCTAAGGCGGCAGCGCAGGAAAGCCGGCCGCCGCCGTCCAGGATGCCTCAGGCCGCTGCGGAGGGCTGCCCGATGGCGGGAGTCGAACTGAGGGACGTGCGCAAGGCTTTTGGTCCCGTGGCCGCGGTGGACGGCGTCGATCTGTCCGTGCAGCCCGGTGAGATCATGGGCCTGCTCGGCCCCAGCGGCTGCGGTAAGACGACGGCACTGCGCCTCATCGCCGGTTTCGAAGTGCCCGACGGGGGCCACATCAAGGTCGGCGGTCGGCTTGTGGCCGGTGCCGGCGCCTGGGTGCCGCCGGAGCGGCGCCAGGTGGGCATGGTCTTCCAGGACTATGCGCTGTTCCCCCATTTGACCGTCGCCGGCAACGCGGGTTTTGGCCTGCGGGGTGGGCGCGACGCCCGCCGCCGGGTGCGGGAAGTGCTGGAGCTGGTCGGCTTGGCCGACTGCGCCGACCGCTACCCGCACCAGCTCTCGGGCGGCCAGCAGCAGCGCTTGGCGCTCGCCCGGGCTTTGGCTCCCCGTCCGGCGGTGCTGCTGCTCGACGAACCCTTCAGCAACCTGGACGCGAATCTCCGCTGCCAGATGCGCCACGAGGTGCGCGCCATCCTCAAGCAGGAAGGCGTGACGGCCATCTTCGTCACCCACGACCAGCGGGACGCCTTCGCCATTTGCGACCGCATCGCCGTGATGCGGTCCGGCCGCCTGGAGCAGGTGGGCACGCCCCAGGAGCTGTACGCGCTGCCGGCCACCGAGTTTGTGGCCCGCTTCATCGGCGCGTCCAACGTGTTGCCGGGACGGCTGGTGGAGGGTGACGGCCGGTGTGTGGCGACGGCCCTGGGCCTTTTGCCTTGTCATCCGGCCTGCCGTGAGCCGTCCGGCCAGGTCGCCGTCTGCGTGCGGCCCGAATGGTTCCAGCTGGACCCGGCCGGTCCCCTGTCGGGTGTCGTCCGCCGCGTCCTGTACGAAGGCGACGCGGTGGAGCTGGTGGTGGCCGTGACGGGCCAGGGCCTCGAGGCGGATCCGGCGCGGGACATCGTGATCCGGGTGGCTACCGCCCAGCCCCCGCTGCCGGGCGAGACCGTCCGCTTCCGCGTCGCGGCGCCGTACGTGCCGGTCATCGCCCCCAGTTCTCCCTCGGAAACGGCTTCCTCTTCCACCGCCCGCACCGCCGTGCATGCGGTGCTCGCTTGAAGGAGAACCTCACTCCGGTCTGAAATCCTTTAAGGATCATTCCACGAGGAGACCTTTCCGTGCGTGTCATCGTCGTCGGGGCAGGCAAGCTGGGCTACGAGATCGCCAAGCTGCTGGCCGC
>DATCKT010000115.1:0-3793 GCA_036562195.1 Limnochordales bacterium | reverse complement strand
GGTCTGGTGCTGCTGATCTTCATGGCCCTGGGATCGCTGTTGGGCCCCGTGATCTCCTATCACGTCGGGGGCCACACCTTTGACTATCAGGATTACGCCAACATCAACAAACCGCCCTCGGCCCAGTACTGGTTCGGCACCGACCAGATCGGCCGCGACCTGTTCACCCGGGTCTGGATGGGCGGGCGGATCTCGCTGTTCATCGGCATCGTGGCCGCGCTGATCGAGCTGATCATCGGCGTGCTCTACGGCGGGATCTCGGGATACCTGGGCGGGCGCGTCGACGAGGTCATGATGCGCATCATCGACGTGCTCTATGGCATCCCGTACCTGCTGCTGGTGATCCTGCTGCTGGTGGTGATGGATCCGGGACTCCCGACCATCATCCTGGCCATGGGCATGACGGGTTGGGTCGGCATGGCGCGGCTGGTGCGCGGCCAGATCCTGCAGCTGCGGGAGATGGAGTTCGTCCTGGCGGCGCGGGTCCTCGGGGTGCCCACGCTGCCCCTGATCCTGCGGCACCTGGTGCCCAACGTGATGGGGCCGATCATCGTCAGCCTGACCTTGACGGTGCCGGGCGCCATCTTCGGCGAGGCGTTCCTCAGCTTCATCGGCCTCGGGGTACCGCCGCCGCGGGCCAGCTGGGGCACGTTGATCAACGAGGCGTATACCGTGATGCGGATCTGGCCGTGGCAGTTCGCCTTCCCGGCCCTGGCCCTGAGCATCACCATGTTTGCCTTCAACGCTGTGGGCGACGGCCTGCGGGACGCCCTGGATCCGCGCTTGCGGGCCCGGTAGAAAGGACGAAGCCTATGGAGAAGCTGCTGGAAGTTCGCGACCTGCGCGTCCACTTCCGCACCCATGGCGGCGAGGTCCAGGCGGTCCGCGGCGTCTCTTTCGACCTGCACAAGGGCGAGACGCTGTGCATCGTGGGCGAATCGGGCTGCGGCAAGTCCGTCACGGCCCAGACCATCATGCGCCTGATCCCCATGCCGCCGGGGCGGATCGTCAGCGGGTCCATCCGGTTCCAAGGGAAGGACCTGACGAAGCTCTCCGAGCGGGAGATGCAGCGCGTCCGGGGACGCTCCATGGGCATGATCTTCCAGGACCCCATGACGTCCCTCAACCCGACGATGACCATCGGCCGGCAGATCGCCGAGCCGCTGATCAAGCATCAGGGCATGCGGCCGGATCAGGCGCGGGCCCGGGCCGTGGAACTGCTCCACATGGTGGGGATCCCGAATCCGGAGGAACGGGTGCGCCAGTATCCCCACCAGTTCTCGGGCGGCATGCGGCAGCGGGCGATGATCGCCATCGCCCTCGCCTGCAACCCGGCGCTGCTGATCGCCGACGAGCCGACCACGGCCCTGGACGTGACCATCCAGGCCCAGATCCTCGAGCTGATGCAGGACCTGAAGAAGCGCCTGGGCACGGCCATCATCCTGATCACCCACGACCTGGGCGTGGTGGTGCGCATGGCCGACCGCATCGCCGTGATGTACGCCGGCCAGATCGTGGAGCAGGGGACGGCGGAGGAGATCTTCCACCATCCGAAGCACCCGTACACCGAGGCGCTGTTGCGGTCCATTCCGCGCCTGGACGATCGCCGGGACCGGCTGCAGGCCATCCCGGGGACGCCGCCGGACCTGTTCGCGCCGCCGGCGGGTTGCCCCTTTGCGGCCCGCTGTCCCTACACGATGCGGGTTTGCCACGACTACGATCCCGCGCTGGAGGAGATCCGGCCCGGGCATTACGCCAAGTGCTGGCTGCACCATCCGTACGCGCCGGTGGTGGGCCTCAACGCCGAGGAAAGGGGGGCGTGAGCAATGGCCAAGGGTGGAACGGCGACGGCGGTGGCGGCGCGGGACGCCGCGGGGGCGAGCGCCGGGCAGCCGGCGCAGGAGCGCCCGCTGCTGGAGGTCCGCAACCTCAAGCGCCACTTCGAGGTGGGCCGCGGCGCGGTGCTCAAGGCCGTGGACGGCGTCTCCTTCCAGATCCGGCGCGGTGAGGTCCTCGGCCTGGTGGGCGAGTCGGGCTGCGGCAAGTCCACGGTGGGGCGCACCATCGTCCGCCTGTACGACCCCACCGAGGGGCAGGTCCTCTTCGACGGCCAGGATGTGCACAAGCTGTCCGGCCAGGACCTGATGCGCTTCCGCCGCCGCGCGCAGATGATCTTCCAGGACCCCTACGCCTCCCTCAACCCGCGCATGCTGGTGTCAGAGATCATCGGCGAGGCCCTGGACCTGCACGGCATGGTGAAGAGCCGGAAGGAGCGCACGGAGCGCATCCACGAGTTGCTGAGCCTGGTGGGGCTCAACCGGGAGCATGCCAACCGGTTCCCCCACGAGTTCTCCGGCGGCCAGCGCCAGCGCATCGGGATCGCCCGGGCGCTGGCGGTGCAGCCCGAGTTCATCGTCGCGGACGAGCCCATCTCCGCCCTGGACGTCTCGATCCAGGCCCAGATCGTCAACCTGATGACCGATCTCCAGGAACAGTTCGGCCTGACGTACATCTTCATCGCCCACGACCTGTCCATGGTGAAGCACATCAGCGATCGCGTGGCGGTGATGTACCTGGGCCAGATCATGGAGCTGGCTCCCAGCGACGAGCTCTACCACCGGCCCCAGCACCCCTACACCCAGGCGCTGCTGTCGGCCGTGCCGATCCCGGACCCCGCGGTGGAGCGCACGCGGGAACGCATCGTGCTCAAGGGCGACGTCCCGAGCCCGGTCAACCCGCCCCGGGGGTGCCCGTTCAGCACCCGCTGCCCCCTGGCGGAGAAGATCTGCTTCGAGGCCCGGCCCCAGCTGGAGGAGATCGCGCCGGGGCACTGGGCGGCCTGCCACCTGGTCTCGGGCAAGGGCGCGGCGTGAGGGTGTGAGGGGCGCCCACGACGGAAGAACCGGCCCACGGCCGGCGCTCCGCCGGGTCCCGTGCGGCCTGGCGCCGCTGGCCTGGCCCGGCCGGCATGAAAACCACCGAAGTACGGCTGCACCGGCCGCACGGGCGGGTCCTTACAACCGAAGCCTGCTCGTCCCACCCGCCGCCCTCCGGGCGGCGGGTTCTTGCTTTCGGTTCCACCCCACGGTCATCGGGTCCTTTTGCGGAAACCTGCCTCTGCGACGGCCGTCGTTCCGTTCCGGTGTCGTCCTCCCCTCGCAAATGGTCCTTACCGGTTTCTTCGACGGAAACAGGAAGGCAAATGCTAGCCGTTCCGAATTACGGAAGGAACTTGGCCTAGCGCGTGGTATTCATTCGACAACCGCGGACACCCCCGCCTGCCGGGGGACCGGCCGGCCGTGGAGCGAGCGAGGTGAAGCCCGTTGAGCGCCTAGGGACCCGTTGCTACCCAAGGCGGCCCGGTCAGCGATGGCCCGGGCCCATCATCCGTACCCCAAGGGGAGGGCATCCAAGGTGTTCCGCAACCTCAAGGGCCGACTGGGTACCGTGGCGGCGCTCCTGGTGATGGTGGCGCTGCTCCTCACCGCCTGCGGTCAAGGTGGTCAGGCACCGGCCACCGGTGGAGCCGGGCAATCCGGGCAGGCCGGACAGGGCCAGGAACAGGCCGGTTCCGGCGGCGCCAGCGGCGAGCCCGTGCGGGGCGGCACGCTGACCGTGGGCACCTTCTCGGACATCATCACCATCAATCCGCTGTTCATCGACGACGTGCCGTCCCAGGAGGTCGCCAACCTGGTCCTGGCATCCCTGTCAAGCTCAAGGACGGCCCCAAGTGGACCGACGGCCAGCCGGTGACGGCCGAGGACGTCATCTGGACCATCCAGATGTACGCCAA
>DATCKT010000112.1:0-7353 GCA_036562195.1 Limnochordales bacterium | reverse complement strand
GCCTTGCGCAGGGCCTGATAACCCCCTTGGGCCTCGTAGTTTTCGATGCGGGTCAGGTCCACCTCGCCGATGCCCTTGGTCAGGACCTTTTCGTACTTCACGCGCTCTCCCCCGCTTCCCACACGGCCCCGGGCTGGATCAAGCCGATGCGCTCGGACAGCTCCACGAGGTCGGCCCCCTCCCGCAGCGCCTGCAGGATCTGATCCGCCCGCTCGGGGGTGACTTTATGGAAGTACTCCTCGTTGATTTGGATCGCCGGCGCGCCGTCGCACGCGGCCACGCACTCGCCGGTGACCAAAAGCGTGAACAGCCCGTCCGGAGTCGTCTCGCCCAGGCGGATCCCCAGCCGCTCCTCCAAGTGGCGCACCAGGGCTTCGGCGCCCGACAGGCCGCACATGATGTTGCCGCACACGGTGATCACGTAGCGGCCCACCGGTTTCCGATGATAAAGCGAGTAGAACGAACAGGTCGACTCCACATACGCCCGGCTGACGCCCAGCCGCTGCCCGATGAACTCCATGTCCTCGGGCGCCACCCAGCCCCGCTCCTCCTGGGCCATCCACAGCAGTCCCATCAGCGCCGACCGGGGCTTGGGATAGCGGGCGATCAGGCGGTCGATGTCGGCGGCCCGCCGTTCCCACCACGGCTGCCCGTTGGCCTGGGCCCGGCCCTGTCCAGCTGCCGCGCTCATCGGTCCACCTCCCCAAACACCGGGTCGACGCTGGCGATGATGGCGACCATGTCGGCCAACAGCGCGCCTTCCATCATGGCGGGCATGGCGAAGGTGTTATAGAAGGCCGGCCCCCGCACCCGCACCCGCCACGGCTTGTTCTTGCCGTTGGACACCACATAGAAGCCGATCTCGCCCCGTGGGCTCTCCAGCGCCTGGTACACCTCGCCCGCCGGCACGTCGAAGCCGTAGGAGACCAGCTTAAAGTGATGGATGAGGGCTTCCATGCTCTGCCGCACTTCCGGCTTGGGCGGCAGGGCGATCTTCCGGTCGTCCACCATCACCGGTCCCCCGGGCAGCCGCGCCAAGGCTTGCCGGCAGATGCGGTACGACTCCATGATCTCCTCGACCCGGACGACGTAGCGGTCATAGCAGTCGCCCGCCTCGGCCACCGGAACATCGAACTCAAACTCGTCGTAGCCCGCGTACGGAAACGCCTTGCGCACATCGTACGGCACGCCGCAGGCCCGCAGGTTGGGCCCCGTGACGCCCAGCGCGATGGCCTTCTCGGGCGAGATGACGCCCACGCCCTTGAGGCGGTCAAGCCAGATGGGGTTTTCGTCCAGGATGTTGCGGATGTCCCGGATGCGCTCCGGCACGCGGTCAAGAAACCGCCGGACCATATCCTCAAAGCCTTCAGGGATATCCCGGGCCAGCCCGCCCACCCGGAAGTAGCTCTGGTGCATGCGGGCGCCGGCCACCTCTTCAAACAGGTCCAGGATGCCTTCCCGCAGGTCAAAGGCGTACATGAGCACGCTCTGAGCCCCGATGTCCAGGGCCGTCGTGCCCAGCCACACCAGGTGGCTGGCGATGCGCTGCAGCTCCGTGAGCAGCACCCGCACGATGCGGGCCCGGGGCGGCACCTCCAGCCCTAAAAGCTTCTCCACGGCCAGCACGAAGCCCAGGTTGTTGGACATGGGCGCCAGGTAGTCCATGCGGTCGATGACGGTGATGGCCTGCGTCCACGTCAGGTGCTCGGCGTTTTTCTCGATCCCCGTATGGAGAAACCCGATCTCCGGCGTGGCCTTCACGATGCGCTCGCCTTCGATCTCCAAGATCATCCGCAGCACGCCGTGGGTGCTGGGGTGATGGGGACCGACGCTGAGCGTCATCCGGTCGCCTTCGCCCTCGATCTGCAGTTCCTCCAGGTCCAGCTCGTAATCGCCCGATCGGATGACCTGCGTCACGTCACTTCCCGCCTTTCGCGCCGCCCGGCAGGCCCGCCGTCCCCGGCGGGTCCCCCGGCAGCTTGGGGGCATGGTAACGGTTCCGGTCCGCCGCATGGGCCGGCAGGCTCGCCCGCGGGCCCTGCAGCGGGTAATCCTTGCGCAAGGGGTGGCCCACCCAGTCGTCGGGCAACAGGATGCGGGTCAGGTTGGGATGCCCGGTGAAGCGGATGCCGAAGAGATCCCACACCTCCCGCTCCGCGTGGGTGGCCGACGGCCACACGTCGCTGACCGTGGGCACCTCCGGGTTCGCCTCGTCCACCGGCACCCGCAGGCGCAGCCGCCACAGCTGCGGCAGCGCCAGCAGGTGATAGACCACTTCAAACCGAGGCGTGCGGGGCAAGTAGTCCACGCCGCCCACGTCCACCAGCATGTTGAAGCCCCGCTCCTTCAGCCAGCGGGCCACCGCCGCCAGCATCGCCGGCGCCACCCGCACCTGGGGCTGCTCAAACGGGGTTTCCATGGGCTCGACGCCCTCCGGAAAGGCCGCCAAGAGCGCCGGCACGATCTCGTCCCGGACCTGCGCCAGGGCCGCGGCGCCGCCCGTATACGGTTCGGGGTAGTACCGGCGCCCGCTCACGCCCGCATCACCCCGCCGTGGGCCTGGCCCTTGAGGATGGCGTCGTGCAGCTGGAGCACGGCGTACACCACTGCATCGGGCGTCGGGGGGCAGCCTGGGACGTAGATGTCCACAGGCAGCACCTCGTCCACGCCCTGGACGATGGCGTAGTTGTCAAAGATGCCGCCGCTGGATGCGCAGGCGCCCATGGCCACGACCCACTTGGGGTCGGGCATCTGCGCATACACTTGCTTGATGACGGGCACCATCTTGTTGGACAAGCGCCCTGACACGATCATCAGGTCCGCCTGCCGCGGCGTGCTGCGGAACACCTCGCCGCCGAATTGGGCCATGTCATAGCGGGGCGAAACCAGTTGCATCATCTCGATGGCGCAGCACGCCAGGCCGAAGGTAAGCGGCCACAGGGACGACTTCTGCGCCCAGCGCACGAACTTCTCGACCGACGTCAGGAAGAACTGGTTGTTGGTCATGGTGCTCATCGCCAGTCCAACCCTCCCTTTTTCCACACGTAGAGATCGCCCAGCACGAACACGATGAGAAAGAGGGCCATCGCGGCCAGCCCGTACGCGCCCATCTCCTGGAGCATGACGGCCCAGGAGTAAAAGGCGGCCGCCTCCACGTCGAAGACGACGAACATCATGGCGATGACGTAGAACTTGGCGGGAATCCGCCCCTTCAGGGCGCTGGTGGGGTAGCCGCTCTCGTACGGCTGGTACTTGACCGGGTCGGGCCGGCGTGAGCTGATGGTTTCCACAAGGAGGGTGATGGCCAGCGGAATCGCCAGGGCCACCCCCAGATAGATCAACAACGGAAAATACGGGTGCACCGTCATCGCCACCCCCGGACGGTGTTTGTGAAAATCATCACAACCAGACCCAGAAGAAAAGGCCTCTGCCTAGCCTTACTGCGGCCATCATATCACAGTCGCGAGCGGCTTGTAAAGGCAAGCGAGAGTTTTCTCGAATCGCAGTACGGGCCACTAGCCGTCCTCCGCGAAGCGGGCCCCCTGCTCCTCCAGGCGCGCGATGGCGTCGCTGGCGCGCTGGCGCTCCGCTTCGAGGTCTTCCAGCCGTTGGCGCAAGTTCTGCAGCTCCCCGCGGAGATGGTCCACCACCGTTCGCCGCCACTGTTCCCGCAAGTACTCCTCGTACGACCAGAGCCAGTCGGCGCGCTCTTCCCACTGGGCGGGCGTCAGGATCTCCTCTTCACCGGCGGCCAGGCGCTGCATCAACTCTTGGGTGGTCATACCGTAGCGCTCCTCGTAGTCCTTCCACGACAGGCGCCCGGGCCCCTCATCGGGGCCGTCCTCGTCGGGCTCCTCCCGCAAAAGGTCGCTGTCGGCAAACAGCGGCGGCACGTCGATCTGCTCCAAGAGCGCCTGGCACACTTCCAGCACAAACCCGTCGTCGGCCGAAATCGCCTGGTACTCCCACGCGCCCAGGTGCCGCTCCTGGTCCTCGTGGTTCATGATGAAGTGGACGCCCATGTCCAGCGTAGCGTCCAGGATATTGACGCCCTCGCACCCGCCCGTGCGCAGCAGCGACAGCCAGCTGTAGGCTCCGCCGGGATGTTCGGTCACCACCACCACGTCCCGCACCTTGGCGCTGGGCGTCTGCCAGCCGGCCTCCAGCACCGACGCGATGCCCTGCGCCAGGGGCTCGACGATCATCTCGTTGTTGGTCCCCATCTCCAGGGGGATGGAAATCACCTGCACCTCGCGGCCCGCGTGGGCACCGGGATCGATTCCTTCCGCCAGTTCTTCCACGTCAGCGTAGACCGTCAGGTGCCCGTCTTCCACCACAAACCGCATGTGCCTCGCCTCCCACCAACCCTGTCCACTCCCCACAGTATAGCACTGTTGGGCGGCCCGTGGGAGACGGGCAGCCCCCCGGGGCGCGGCGCGGGTCATCCTCGCCAACGTGCACGCAATCCTCAAATCACGCCCAGCTCGCGCCCGACCTGGCGGAAGGCCGCCAGCGCCTGGTCCAGATCGTCCCGGGTGTGGGCCGCGGTGACGATGGTGCGCACCCGCGCCTTGCCCCGGGGCACCGTCGGGAACGCGATCCCTTGGGCGAACACGCCTTCTTCAAACAACCGATCGCTTAAGCGCATGGCCCGCTCGCCCTCGCCCACGATGACGGGGATGATGGGCGTTTCGCTGCCCTTGACGTCGAAACCGGCGTCGGCCAGGCCGTCCCGGAAGTAGCGGGCGTTGTCCCACAGGCGCCGGATCCGCTCCGGCTCGCTTTCCAGGATGTCCAGCGCGGCGAGGCAAGCGGCGGTGACGGCCGGCGGGTGGGACGTGCTAAAAAGAAACGGCCTTGCCCGCTGGATGAGGTAATCGATGAGCAGCCGGCTGCCGGCCACATAGCCCCCGAGGACACCGATGGCCTTGGACAAGGTCCCTACTTGAATGTCCACCTGGCCGTGCAGGCCGAAATGATCCACGGTGCCCCGGCCGTTGGCCCCCAACACGCCGCTGGCGTGGGCGTCGTCCACCATGGTGATGGCCCCGTACGCCTTGGCCACGGCCACGATGTCCGGCAGCGGCGCGATGTCTCCGTCCATGCTGAACACGCCGTCGGTGATGACCAGGACCCGCCGGGCGCCGCGGCTTTCCTCCAGCCGTTTCCGCATGGCCGCCACGTCTTTGTGGGGAAACACCTTGATCTCCGCCCGGCTCAGGCGGCAGCCGTCGATGATGCTGGCGTGGTTCAGCTCGTCGCTGATGATGACGTCGCCCCGGCCCAGGATGGCGGCGACGGTGCCCGCGTTGGCGGTGAAACCCGACTGGAACACCAGGGCCGCCTCGGTGCGCTTGAAGGCGGCCAGCCGGCGCTCCAGCTCCACATGGAGGCTCATGGTCCCGGCGATGGTGCGCACGGACGCCGTCCCGGCGCCGTACTCCTCGATGGCCTTCAGGGCCGCTTCCCCGAGGCGGGGGTGGTTGGCCAGGCCCAGGTAGTTGTTGGACGACAGGTTGACCACTTCCCGCCCGTCCACGACGGTCCGGGGGCCCTGGGGCCCGGCGATGACCCGCGGGTAGCGGAAGACCCCCTGCTCCTTCATCTGCTGGATTTCCTCAGCCAGGTAGGCCAGGGCGGACGACGGCGCGGTCTCGTCCATGGCTCGATCCCCCTTGAGTTTGGCGCAGGCGCCCCGCTGAACGGGCCGCAGGCCGCAACGCCGGGACGGCCCGCCCGCGGATCACGGCACCAGCACGATCTTGCCGCAGCGGCCCTCCGCCAGCACCGCGAAGGCGGTTTCGTACTCGCCCAGGGAGAACCGGTGCGTCACCACCGACGACACGTCCAGCCCGGCCCGCAGCAGCTCCGCCATGCGGTGCCACGTCTCAAAGATGCGGCGGCCGTTGACACCCAGGACCCGCGCTTCTTTGAAGATGATCCAGCCGGTCAGGTCGGCTTCCACCGGTCCGGGCGGGATGCCCAGCTGCACGATGCGCCCGCCCTTGCGCAGCATCTCGAAGGCCGTGCGGATGCCGGCGGGGTGGCCGGACATCTCCAGCACCACCTCCGCGCCCAAGCCGCCCGTCAGGTCCCGAACGACCGCGACCGGGTCTTCCCCGTCGGCCCGGATGGCGGCGTCGACGCCGAGACCTTCGGCCAAGGCCAGGCGGTAGGGGTTTACATCGATGCCGTACACGGCCGCCGCCCCGGCCCGCCGGGCCACGGCCGCGGCGCACAGGCCCACAGGCCCGCAGCCCACCACCGCCACGCTGGCCCCGGAGACGCCGGCGCGCATGACGGCATGGACCGCATTCCCCAGTGGGTCGTGGATGGCCCCGATGGCCGGCGGCACCGCGTCGTCCAGGTTCCACAGGTTGACCACGGGCATGCGCACGTACTGGGCAAAGCAACCGTCGGTGTCGACGCCGATGATGCGGCCGTGGGCGCAGATGTGGGCCTGGCCCGTTTGGCAAAAGTAGCAGCGGCCGCAATACAGGTGCCCTTCCCCGGCCACGTAGTCCCCCACGGCCACTTCCGTCACGTCCGGGCCCACCGCCGCCACGCGGCCGCAGAACTCGTGGCCCACGATGAGAGGCGGCCGCAGCCGGGAAGCGGCCCACGCGTCCCACCGGTAGATGTGCAGGTCGGTGCCGCAGATGGAGGTGGCCTCCACCCGCACCAGACAATCCCGCCGGCCCAGCGCCGGCACGGGCACCTCCTGCAAGGCCAGGCCCGGCCCGGGAGCGGCTTTGACCAGGGCGTACATGCGGTCGGCCATCGGCGGCGTCGATCCTTTCCGGTGATCTCCTCCGCCCACTAGCCTACGCGGACCGGCCGGCCCCCGCGCGCCCAGGCCCACGCCCGGCCCCGCGGCCGGTTCGCTGTCGCGCCCTCGCCGCGCCCCGCCCGGCGCACCGCCGCGGGGACCAGGGTTTACCCGACGCGTGGGTTCCGTTATACTGGGGGTATCTCCTTTGTTCCAGCTCGGCAAGCCCAGGAGGGGGCCCTCCGCGGTGGCAAAAGGCCGCTGGTTGCTGGTCCTGTTGGTTGGCGGCGTGCTGGCCGTCGTCCTCACGCTCGTAAGCCGGGACCCGGTGCCCGTGGAAACGGTGCACCAAAAGGTTCCACCAGACCTGCAGCTGATCTCGTTTGACCCCCAGGCCGTCGCCGGCATCGTGGTCCGCCGCCACGACGGGTTGGAGCTCCAGCTGCGGCGACGCCCGGACCCGGCGCCTCCCCCCGACGACGTCTCGGAAACCCACCTTCCCGATCTCTTGCAGATGGTGGAAGGCGACGTGGATCTGGCGGCGCTGGAAGGGTACGAGCGCGTCCACATGGAGTGGGAACTGG
>DATCKT010000096.1:0-3817 GCA_036562195.1 Limnochordales bacterium | reverse complement strand
GCGCCACACCCCCCACGCCGCGCCGGTCAGCACCAAGGCGACCACCGCCAGCCGCGGCACCGGGTGCTGGCCCATCACCTCGAGCGGGTCGCCCCGCATGCCGCCCCGGGCCAGCACGGGCAGGTCCGCCGCCCGGGCACCGGGACGGTCCAGCACCACCTGCCAGGCCGGATGCGGCTCCAGCCGGTCCATACGATAGAGGACAAACTCCATGCCCTCGATGACCTGCGGGCCCACCATCTCCAGCTGCAGGCCCCGCACGTCCACGCTGCCCGCCTCGGCCCACAGCCACAGTTCGTCCGTGGGATAGAGCAGCGCCCGCCGCAGCACCATGGGCTCCCGCCACGGAAGCGTGTAGGCCAGCGCGTACTCCCGCCGCTCGCCGACGCCCATCGGCCGCGGGTCCACGAGTCCCTCCTCGGTTTCGGCCACGGGCTCCGGCACCTGATCCCACTGGGCGCCTGCGGGCACGGGCAGGGGCACCCGGTCCGCCAGGCGCGGCCCCCAGTTCACCAGTTCCAGCAGGTGCAGCACCTGAAGGCCGGCCGGCCCGCGCGTCAGGAACAAGTGCTCCCGCACGACGCTCACGTCAGGTGCCTCCGCGGGCGGGGCAGCGCCTTGCGCCGCCGCCGGCGGTCCCGCGAAGAGCGGCGCCGCCAGCAGCAAGGCCGCCGCCAGTACCCACTGCGCGAGAGCCGGCGGCGCCAGGGACGTCCGCCTGCGCCCGCCCGTGCCGATCCGGGGCCGCTTCACGGGCGGCCCACCTGCCGCCCCGCCGCCAGCTCCGCGGCCAGCTCCCGTTCCAAGGCGCCCCGGGCGGCGGTTTCCGCGTCGGACAGCTGCGCGGCCTGCCGCACCAGGGCGGCCCGCACCCGGGTGTACTCGGCTTCGGGGATCCGCCCCAGCGCCCGGTCATACTCCAGCTCCCGCAGCGCCTCAAACACCCGCTCGGCGGGGGCCGCGGCCCGCTCCGGGCGCGGCCACAGGGCGAACGCGGTGCCCGCGAGGAGCAGAAAGCCCCCGAACCAAATCCAGCTCATCATCGGGTTCCAAAACAGCTGAAACCCCACGATGCTGCCGAACTCGTCCCAACCCGCCAGCACCACGTACAAGTCCCCGGCGGGCCTTGAGTAAATGGCCACCTCAGTGCTGGGTCCTTGGGTGTCGACCCAGCCGGGGTAGTACAGCTTCTTGGGCAAAAGGTAACCCAGATCTTGCCCGTCCTGCTGCACCCGCACCCGGGCGGCGGTGTAGGGAATCCCCGACCGCTCGCCCTCCTCCAGGCCCTCAAACACGATCACATACGGGCCCACCGCGGCCGCCTCACCCACCTCCAGCCCCCGCAGCTGTTCCTGGTGGTAATGGGTATGCGCGGCGATGCCCACGGCCATGATGACAATGGCCAAGTGCACCGCGTAGCCCCCGTAGCGGCGCGGGTTGCGGGCGATAAGCCGCGGCAAGGCCAACAGGGGCGGGTCGTTGGTGAAGCGGATGCGGGCCGCCACCGACTGCACCAGCTCCAACCCGATGGCGGTGAACACGACCACCGCCGCTCCCACCGCCATAAGGAAACCGGGTTCCCGCAAGCCCGCGGCCGCCAGCAGTCCCCCGGCCACCACCGCCGCGCCCAGCGGGATAACCACCTGGCGGCCCACCGCCCGCCACGTGGAGCGGCGCCAGGCCAACAGCGGCCCGATGCCCATCAGCACCAGCAAAGCGCCGAACAGGGGCGCGGTGATGCGGTTGAAGTACGGCGCGCCGACGGTTACCTCCACGCCCATAAGGCGCGACACCAGCGGAAACACGGTGCCCCAGAAGACGGCCAACGCCAGCCCGCCCAGGATCAGGTTGTTGAGCACGAAACCGAACTCGCGCGACGTGTACGATTCCACATGATGCTCATCTTGCAGCATCTCCCGCCGGTCCAGGATGAGGTACAGCCCGCCGGCCAGGATCAGCCCCAGAAAGCCGAGAAAGAGCGGCCCGATCTCCGACTCCACAAAGGTGTGCACCGACGCCAGGATGCCGCTGCGGGTGATGAAGGTGCCGAAGATGCACAAGAAAAACGTGGCCAGGATCAGCCCCACGTTCCAGCGCTTCAGCATCCCGCGGCGCTCCTGCACCATGACGGAGTGCAAAAACGCGGTGGCCGTCAGCCACGGCATGAAGGACGCGTTCTCCACCGGGTCCCACGCCCAGTACCCGCCCCAGCCCAGCTCCTCGTAGGCCCAGCGGGAGCCGACGACGATCCCAAGGCTCAAGAACAGCCACGCGGTCATGGTCCAGCGGCGGGTGAGACGGATCCAGTCGCTGCCCCGCCGCCGCACGATCAAGGCCGCCATGGCCACCGCGAAGGGCACCGACATCCCCACGTAGCCCAGGTACAGCAGCACCGGGTGGGAGATCATCCAGAAGCTCTGCAGAAGCGGGTTCAAGCCCCGGCCGTCCGCGGGTGCCGCCGGCAGCAGCGCAAAGGGGCTGGCGACGAAAGCCGTCAGCAGGGCGAAAAAGCCCCCGCTGGCCAACAGGATGGCCACCGCCGGCGCCTGCAGGCTGCCCATGTGCTCGGGGCGCTGCCGGGCCAGCAAGAAGGCAAATCCCGCCTGCAGCCACAGCCAGAACAGAAGCGACCCCTCCTGGCCGGACCACAAGGCTGCGATCTTGAAGGCCACCGGCTGCATCCGGTACGAATGCTGAACCACGTACGCCAGCCGGAAATCGTCGGTTAGGAGCGCGATCAGCAGGGCCCCTGTGGCCACTGACGCCAAAGCAAAGAAGATCACCGCGGCGCGCCGCACCCAGCGGGCCGCGCTGGGCTTCCCGCCGGCAACGGCGGCCACCGCCAGGGCGATCCCGCCCGCCGCCACGGCGCAGGCCGCCACCAACGCGCTCTTCCCAATCCAAGCCAACTCCAAGGCAAAACCTCCGATCGTTTCCGCCGCCATGCCCGTGGCCCGGGCCCATCATCCAGGCCGCCGCGCCGTCACAAGTATTCCTGCAGGCGCCGCTGCACCCGGGCTTCCGTCTCGGGGTCAATCTCGTCCGCCGGGGGCGGCTCCTCCGCTGGCGCCGGCGGACGCCGCCCCAGTCGCCAGTAGATCCACAGCCCCCCCGCGGCGATCAGCACGAAGGGCACCACATACACCCACACGAACCGCCCGCTGGCCGGCGGCGTCATCAGGATCCAAACGCCGTACCGCTTCACCAGTTCATCCAGGACCTCTTGGCGGGTCAGGCCCGCCGCGAGCAGCTCCCGGATCTCGTCCCGCATCTCCCAAGCCGACGCCGCCTGGGACTGCCACACCGACAGCCCTTGGCATTCCTGGCAGCGCACCTGCTGGGCGACGGCCCGCACCTCCGCCTCCAGGCTCGTGAATGCCTGCCCGTCCGGCCGCAGGATCTGGGCCACATGGGCGCGGAAGTCTTGCTCCGACAACTCGCCCAAAAGCCGGCTGATGAGCCTGCCGTCCGCGCTGATGAAGTACGCTTGGGGCAGCCCCTGCAGCCGGTACGCGGCCGCGGCGGCCCCGGTTTCGTCCACCAGCACCGGATAGCTCCGGTTGCGCCCCCGCACCGCCTCCCGCACAAGATCCGCCGGGGCGCCCACCTCTACGGCGATCACCTGCAACGCGCCGCCGTACTGCTGCTGCAGTTCCTCCAAGTAGCCGAAATCGTCGTAGCAGTAGGTGCATGTGCGGCTGGAGAAGCGGACGATGAGGGGTTGTCCGGCCCAGCGGGACAAGGGCACGGGACGCCCTTCCAGATCCTGCAGCACCGCGTCGGGCGCCGCCTTCCCCATCACCAGGCCTTCCGACAC
>DATCKT010000222.1:0-3159 GCA_036562195.1 Limnochordales bacterium | reverse complement strand
GGGTCGCCTTGAGCCCTTCGGCCGTCAGCGGCACCTTGATGACCACGTTGGGCGCCCAACTGGCGTACGTTTCGCCCTCGCGCACCATCCCTTCGGCGTCCGTGGCCAGGACCTCGGCGCTCACCGGGCCGTCGACGATGCTGCAGATCTCCTTGATGACCTCCGCGAAGTCCCGGCCCTCCTTGGCCACCAGCGTCGGGTTGGTGGTGACGCCCGCGAGGATCCCCCACTCGTTGACGGTACGGATCTCGGCCACGTTGGCCGTGTCCAGGAAAAACTTCACGCCTGACTCCTCCCTTGCCGCCCCTAGCGCCGGGCGGCGACCCAGCTGGGGTTGTAGAACAGAGCGTCGCTCAAGGCCTGCACCTGGGCCGTCTCCAGCACCCAGTACCCGTTTTCCGACCGGCCCGGCAACAGGTGCAGGCTCATCTCCGCCTGCGACTGCCAAACGAACTGGGCCAGCAGCGTCGCGCTGGCCAAGTCAATATCGGTCTGCACGTGGCGCATGGCCAGGGACAGCATGCCCTGCACCCGGCTCCAATCGAGGCTGGCACGGGCCTGCTCGGCCATCGCCTGCAAGAACCGCCACTGGCGCTGGGCTCGCCGGCTTTCATCGCTTAGGTGGTCGCCCTTGTACCGCAGATACAGGAGTGCCTCTTGGCCGTCCAGCACGTGCACGCCCGGCTCCAGCCGAAACACGGTTTCCCCGGCCGCGTTGCGGTAGACGATGTCCGTGTCCACCTCCACCGGCACGCCGCCCAACAGGTCCACCAGTGCCACGAAGCCGGCGAAGTCCACCTGCACGGTATGGTGGATAGGAGCGTTCAGCGTATTCTGCACCGCGGCCACCAGGCCGTCCAGCCCCGCCTCCGCGTACACGTCCCGCAAAAGCAGCGGCTCGCCCGCGCCCTCCGCCTCGCCCACCCGGGTGTCAACGGGCAGCGCCACGGCCGCCACCGCGTCGGTCCGGGGGTTGAAGCTCACCACCGTGACCGCGTCGAGCCCCTCGTCGCTTACGCCCAGCGCCAGCACGTTCACGCTCTCCTGGGCCGCGGGCGCCGTGAGGCGGCTGTTCCAGTAATACCACAACGCCAGAAACCCGATGACCAGCGCTGCACCGACGGCCACCCAGATGAGGCGGCCGCGGCCGGCGCCAGCGGGGAACGGCCCAGCGCCTTGCGTGACGGGAGCGCTTGTCTCCGCCATACAACCGGTTCCTCCTGTCCCGTTCTCCCCGGCCCGTTGCTAGGGGTTTCCCATCCGCGCAACAAATTCCTGCCGCGGGCTGCGCCTACCCGTCAACGCAGGCGCAGGTGGGGTTCCGCGTTCAGGGACATGGGCGCCCGCTCGCCGGCCCGCAGGCGGAAGTACCCGGCGGCGGCGATCATCGCGGCGTTGTCGGTGCACAGCTCCGACGGCGGCCAAAAGACGCGCACGCCCAGTTGGGCACCTTCCGCCGTCAACCGCTCCCGCAGCCGGCTGTTGGCCGCCACCCCGCCCGCGATCATCAGCCGGGACACCCGTTTGTCCGCGGCGGCCCGCAGCGCTTTCACCACCAGCACGTCTACTATGGCTTCCTGGAAGGCGGCGGCGAAGGCGGCCACGTCCACTTCCTCGCCGCGGCGGCGGGCCCGTTCCAGATGCTGCACCGCGGCGGTCTTGAGCCCGCTGAAGCTGAACTCGTAGCCCTCATCCAGCATCGCCCGGGGGAAGTCGATGGCGGTCGGGTCTTGGCCCCGGGCCAGGCGATCGATGGCGGGGCCGCCGGGATAGCCCAGCCCCAGGATGCGCGCCACCTTGTCCAGGGCCTCGCCGGCCGCGTCGTCGCGGGTGGCTCCCATCACCTCGTACCGGCCGTAGTCGGGAACGTAGAAGAGGACCGTGTGCCCGCCCGAGACGGTCAGGCAGACCAGCGGCGGCGCCAGTTCCGGATGGGCCAGGAAGTTGGCGTAGATGTGGCCCTCGATATGATTGACGCCCACCAGCGGCAACCGGCGGGCAAAGGCGATGGCCTTGGCGGCAGCGATGCCCACCAGAAGCGACCCTACGAGCCCGGGGCCGCGGGTGACGGCCACCCCGTCCAAATCGCCCAGCGTCACGCCCGCTTCGGCCAGGGCCCGGTCGATGACGGGCACGATCAGCTCCACGTGGCGGCGGGAGGCGATCTCCGGCACCACGCCGCCGTATTGTTGGTGCAGGTCCGTTTGGGAAGCAATGACGTTGGACAGGATCCGCCGGCCGCCCTCCACCACCGCCGCGGCGGTTTCGTCGCAGCTGGTTTCGATGCCGAGAACGAGCTCACGGCCCAAGGCGCTACAAGTCCTTCCACATGATGATCGCGTCCTCGTTGTTGTCGCGGTAGTAGCCGCGGCGGATGCCGGCGCTGACGAAGCCCATGTCCCGGTACAGCCGCTGCGCCACCAGGTTGGAAACCCGCACCTCCAACGTCATGCGGCGTGCGGATCGAGCACGGCACAGCTCCGCCGCCGCCTCCAGCAGCCGCCGGCCGATGCCCCGCTGGCGGTAGTCGGGATGGACCGCGACGTTGGTGATGTGCCCTTCGCCGGCGATGAGCCACAGGCCGATGTAGCCCACCACCAGCGGGCCGTTGTCGGTGGTGGCGCGGGCCACGAAATAGTGGGCGCGGTCGTTGTCCAGGAGCTCGGACACAAAGGCCGCCCGGGACCAAGGCGTCGGAAACGACCGCCGCTCGATCTCCATCACCATGTCGATGTCCGCGACCCGCATCGGTTCGATCACGATGGGGAGCGGTTCCTGGCCGTCCACTTCCGTTCCGCCTCCGACTGCCGCAGGTACATGGGGACAAGGCGCGCCGGGTCGTCGGCCTCGCCCGCTTTCAGTCGCATGGCGCCCAAGGCCGCCACCGCGGCGCTGCGCAGCGTGCGAAAGCCCACCGGCGGACGCAGGGCTCGGGACCCAAAGCGCTGCACCAGGCGGTCCCAGTGGGCGTCGGCGCCGTCGCCGAGAAAAAGAAATCGCGAATGGGCCGGGCGCGCCGCGGCCCACTCCTCGAGCATCGGCAGCCATTCGTCCAAGGCGCGCAGCTCGGGGGCCAAGCGCAGCGCGGGCTTGTCCGCGCCGGGGGTGTAGGCCGCGCACCAGACGTGGTCGTGACGGGCGTCCAGCATGGGACAGACC
>DATCKT010000092.1:0-2822 GCA_036562195.1 Limnochordales bacterium | reverse complement strand
GCGCCACACGGGGCTGGAATCGTCGGCGGAGGTGCGGGTGGCCGATGCGGTCCGGGAGGTGGAGCGCCTCGCCCGGCAAGGCCGGCGCTTCGACCTGGTGCTCATGGACCCGCCCTACGGCCAAGGCCTCGCGCAGGCGGCCTTGCTGGCTTTAGGGGCGGCCGGCCTGGTCGCGCCCGGCGGGTGGGTGGTGGTGGAGCACGGGGTGCGAGAGGAAATGCCCGAGCAGGCAGAGAATCTGGCCAAAGTCCGCACAGTGCGCTACGGCGACACGGTGCTGGCCTTCTTCCGGCCCACGCACGACCGCGACCCGCGGGCCGCGGAGCCGGAGCCCGGCGAGCGGCGGGAAGGAACGCCGGCGGCGGGCGACCGGGAGGGGGGCGCGTGATGCGAATCGCGGTCTGTCCTGGAAGTTTTGACCCGGTGACCCGCGGTCATCTAGACATTGTAGAGCGGGCGGCGCGCCTGTTTGACCTCTTGTACGTGGCGGTGCTGGACAACGCGCGCAAGCAGCCGCTGTTCAGCGCCCAGGAGCGGGTGGAGATGCTGGCCGAAGCCACCGCGTCTTTGCCCAACGTGCGCTGCGAAACCTTCACGGGCTTGGTGGTGGAATACGCCCGCAGCCGCGGCGCGACGGTCATCGTGCGGGGAGTCCGCAGCCCGTCGGATTGCGAGTATGAGGTGCAGATGGCTGGCATGAACCGGCAGTTGGACCCTGGCATCGAAACCCTGCTGTTGCCCACGGCCCCGGCCTACGCCCACGTGCGCTCCAGCCTCGTCAAGGAAGTGGCGGCATTGGGGGGACCTATCGAGCAGTGGGTGCCTGAGAACGTGAGCAGGCGCCTGAAGGCCCGCTTTCAGGAGAAGGGCGGTGCGGGCCGGTGAACCGCATGAACCTGCTGTTGCTCTTGGACCGGCTGGAGCAACTGGTGCAGGAGAGCCCGCGCATGCCGCTGGGAAACCGGGCGTTGGTAAACGTGGCGGAGCTTTTGGATCTGGTCGCCAAAATCCGCGACGCCCTGCCGGAGGAGATCAAGCGGGCCGACCGGCTGGCCAGCGACACCCAGCGCCTCATCGAGCAAGGCCGGAGCGAGGCCGAGCGGATCGTGCGGGAAGCGGAAGAGTACGCCGCCCGCCTCGTCAGCGAGTCGGAGGTGCTGCGGCGGGCCCAGGCCGAAGCCAAGCGCATCATCGAGGAAGCCCAGCGACGCGCCAAGGAGATGGAGGAAGGCGCCGACGCCTACGCGGAGGGCGTCCTGCGCAACCTCCAGGAGCACCTGGAGCGGACGCTGCGCACGGTGCGCAAGGGCCGCAGCGAACTGCAGCGCTGACCGCCGCGGGCCAGCGAACTGCAGCGCCGACCGCCGCCAGCCACAGCGCCTGCTACCCCTCTAGGAACCGCAGCGCTCAGCGGATCCGAGCCCAAAACACGGCTAGCCTCCTCATCGCCGCGGTGGCTCCTACCACCGCCAGCATTCCCAGCGCCATCTGCGTGGCCGTCGCGGTGGAATGGAACAGCCGTGCCCCGAAGGAAAGGGGTTGCACCGCCCACGCGGGCGCCAACACGGGCCAGTGGGCGGCCTGCCACAGCCCGTGGGCGGGCCCGAGCAGCACCCATGTGCAGGCGGCCGCCAGCAGGGAGTGCAGCGCGCGGGCGGCGATGTACGGGCCGAGGCGGATGTCGGTGCCGTGCAGCAGGGCGGCCACCTGGGCGTGGACCGACAGGCCGCTCCAGGCGATGATGGCGCTGGCGGCGACCGCTTTCTCCATCAGGGGCGCCGCGGCGCTGCTGGCCGCCTGCGCCCCGATGGTGATCTCAAAGGTACCCCGCACCAGCGCGTCGGCAATGCTGGGATGGATCTGAAAGTATTCCAGCGCCTCGGCCAAAAGCCGCGCCGCCAGGGGCACCACCCCGGCGATGGTCAGCACCTCGAGAAACACCGAAAACATCATAATGACGCCGCCGACAAAGAGCAGGCTGTTCATCGAGTTGCGCACCGCGTCGCCAAAGAGCTGGCCGATGGGCCGCCCGTCCCGCCGGCGGGCGGAGCGCAGGGCCTCGAGCGCCCGGCGCAGCAGCGGGCCGTCCTGGCGCCTCTCCACCGTCTCGGCGCCTCCCCGCGCGTGAAAACGCATCAAAAGGCCCACCCCAAAGACGCCCGCGTAATGCCCGAAGGCCAGCGGTCCCGCCAGCTCGGGCAGGGCAAACATCCCCACGGCCACTCCCCCGGCGAGAAACAGCGGATCGGCGGTGTTGGCAAAGGAGACCAGGCGTTCGCCTTCGGGACCCGTGCACAGTCCCGCCCGGCGCAGATCGCCCGCCACCTTGGCGCCCAGCGGGTAACCGGCGGCGAGCCCGATGGCGACGGCAAAGGCGCCTGCGCCGGGGAGGCGGAAAAGAGGCCGCATCAGCGGTTCGAGGAGAACCCCGATGCAGTGGATGACGCCGAGACCCATCATAAGCTCCGCCATGACAAAGAACGGCAAAAGCGCCGGGAACACCACCTCCAGCCACAGCCGCAGGCCGGCCACGGAGGCGGAGAAGGACGCCTCCGGGAAAAGGAGGATCATGGCGGTGAGCAGCGACGCGACGGCGGCCATGCCGTAAATGGGCAAGGCCGAGCGGGTGGTTTGGGGCACCGGGCGTCCCTCCTGTCCGCTCAAAGATACGAGCGGCGGGGGGACAATTATGCCGGCGCGGTGACCGCGTCCCGGCCCGGTCTTGCGAGACCGCGGCCGGACAAGACCGCGGCCTCGCCCTCGCTGACAGGCGTATTTCGTTGACACCCCTGGGGGCAGGCCGTATAATTGGGGCGGTGAGG
>DATCKT010000085.1:0-3202 GCA_036562195.1 Limnochordales bacterium | reverse complement strand
GTTCATGTACGTGGGAGCGCTGATGTTCGGCATCAGCTGGGTCGTCATGGAGGAACGGGAGTACTTCCAGATCTTCAAGTACATCTACATCTCGGCGGCCGGGATGTTCTGGCACTTGTGCGGGCGGGCGGTGGCCAAGTTCCTCATCACCACGGTGGCGGTCATCATCCTGCTGGCCTTCGGCAACGCGTTCCTCGGCGTGCCCCTGAACCTGGCCCAAGTGGATTGGGGGCTGTTCGCGGCGGTGTTTCCGCTGGGGATCGTGACCATGGTGGGGTTGGGGTTTGTCCTGGCCGGCGTGATGCTCATCGCCGCCCGCCACGGCTCGGGGTACGTGGAGTCGGTGTCGGGCGCGCTGTACTTGTTGTGCGGGGTCGTGTTCCCCCTGGACGTGTTGCCGGGGTGGCTGCAGGCCATCGGCAAGGCTGTCCCCGTGACGTATTGGCTTGAAGGGCTGCGCCGGGCGCTGCTCGGCCAAGGCTTCGGGCAGGCCTTCGCCGGGTACTCGGACGCGCAGCTGGTGGTGACGCTGGCGGTGAGCAGCGTGCTGACGCTGGCCGTCTCCGTGTGGTTCTTCGACCGCATGGCCTGGGTGGCCCGCAGCCGGGGGCTCATCGACCAGCTCACGGAGCATTAAGGTCCTCCCGCGGCCTGGAAACCGGCAAGCGCGACGGCGACGGACACCGCGGCCCTCACCGGAGCCGCAACGTTTACCGTGCCGGCTCGATGCGCACGGGCGAGCCGATGCCGGCGCCGAACCGTTCGGCGGCGTTGCCGAAGTTAACTGCGATCTCCACCAGGTCGGTGCTGGCGATGACGATCAGGTCGTCGCCCAAGGCCCTCCCGCCGCGCCGGTTGGATGTCCAGGAGCACATCGTCATCGATCGGGGGACCCACTTCCTGCACTGGCCGCCCCGCGGCGATGTGGGCCGCCGTGGGCGTGAAGATATCCCGGCCGTGGAAAGAGTACGAGATCTTGCCCGGGCGCATGAAGCCGGGGCCCCGACGTAGAAGTCCCGCTCGCCCCAGTCGGTGACCAACGCCACGATCCCGTTGGTCACCCGCTGCGCCGGGCTTTGGGCCAGCGCCGCGGGCACCGCCGCCAGCGTGGTCAGGACCGCGGCCAGCACCACGACCAGCGGCAGCTTCCTCCGCGACAAGCACATAACGGATCCCTCCTCAGCGCCGGGAGCGCACCGGAGTGTCTTTGCGCACCAGAACGTCGATCCGGGGTTCCTCGATGTCGAGCAGGGAAAAGTCGCTGGCGGCGGCCGGCACCTTGTCCACCAGCGCGTCGCCCGCCACGAAACGGGCCAGCCGCCGGTACGCTTCGGCGCCCGGATGCAGCGGTGCGAAGGCGAGGATGGATTTCCCGGCCGCCGCCGCTTCCGCAAAGCGGATGCTGCGGGGCACCGCGCAGTCGACCAGTACGGGCGTCTCGGCGCCGAACTGCTCCACCAGGGCCTCCAGCTCGTCCCTGGCGTGGCGGACGCGGCGGTCGTACAGGGTGGGCAGGATGCCGGTCACGGCCAGCTTGCTGTTGAGGCGCAGCTGCACCTTGCGCACCATGCGCAGGAGCACCTGGATGGCGCGGGTGGACAAGAACTCGCAGGCCACCGGGATCAGCAGCTCGTCCGCGGCGGCCAGCGCGTTAATGGTCAAAAGGCCCAACGACGGCTGGCAGTCGACGAGAACGAAATCGTACTCGTCCCGCACCGGGGCCAGCACCGCTCCCAGGCGTCGCTCCCGGGCCACCATGCCCACCAGCTCCATCTCCGCCAGGGAGAGATCCACGTTGGCCGGCAACAGGTCCGCGCCCAGCGGCGTGGACAAGCGGATCTGCCGCGAGTCCAGCCCCTTGACCAACGAGTCATAGAGGGACTTCTCCAAGGTGTCGGGATTGCGCCCGGACCAAAGGGTGAGGCTGCCCTGCGGGTCCATGTCCAGCATGAGGACGCGGGCGCCCAGCTGGCTGAGGGCCGCGGCCAGGTTGGCCACGGTGGTGGTCTTGGCGACGCCCCCTTTTTGGTTCGCGACGGCGATGACGCGGCCCACAGCCATCCTCCTCCCCGCCCGCAGCCCGGACTTCTCCCAGGGCGGGCCACGCCCGCAATGTGCAAGATTGTGATTCTTCCCGCAGAAACCGCTTCCTGCCCGCGCGCCAACGCATTTAGGTCGAGGCGCTGCGCTGGTTCCGCCCGCGGTTGTGGTGGGGCGCGCGTGTTTTGGGTGCCAGAGCTGGCTGGCCGGTTTCGAGAGGTCAGCGAGAACCGCTAGGTCTGCTGCAGCTGCTGCACCTGCCGGGCCTGCTCCTCCTGCTCCTCGAGGAGCCGCTCCCATTCCGCCAGCAGCGCTTCCAGCTTGGCCTCGGCTTCGCGGTGGGCCTGGACGGCGGCCCGGGCCCGCTCCCCGTCCGCATAGAGTTCAGGATCGGCCAGCGCTTCCTCCCAGCGGCGCTTCTCGGCTTCCCACCGTTCGATGTCGGCCTCGACGGCGCTGATGCGGGCCGCCAGCCGCCGCATGGCCGCCGCCTGGGTGCGATCGGGCCGCCGCCCAGCCGCGGGCCCGGGCCCATCTCCGTCGGCTGCCGGCCCGCGGCGGACCGCCTCGCCGCCGCCCTGGGCCTTGCCTTGGACCTTGCCCAGGGCCTTGCCCTGGCCTTGTCCGGCCGTCGACGGTTCTTCTGGTGCGGCCTGCGCCTGGCGCCACGCGGCGTAGGCCGAGTAGTTGCCGTCGAAGGGGCGCACCTGGCCGTCTTCCACGACCCAGAGGCTTTCACACACCGTGTCCAGGAAGTACCGGTCGTGGGAGACGGCGATCAGCGTGCCCTCATACTCGCTCAGCGCCGCCTCCAGCGCGGTGCGGGCCGCGATGTCCAGGTGGTTGGTGGGCTCGTCCAAAAGCAGCAGGTTGGGCTCCCGCAGGATCAGCCGGGCCAGCGCCACCCGCGCCCGCTCACCGCCGCTTAAGCGCCCCACCGGCGCCAGGACGTCGTCGTCGAAAAACAAAAACCGCGCCAAGTGCCGCCGGGCTTCCTCCGGGGTGAGCCGCTTCACGGCCAGGATATGGTCAAGGACGCTGGCCTCGGGATTCAGGTCGTCGTGCCCTTGGGCAAAGTAGCCGATGCGCACGCCTTCGCCCGGGATGATCCACCCTTCGTCGGGCGCGAGCCGCCCCGCGATCATCTGCAGGAGCGTCGTCT
>DATCKT010000084.1:0-7385 GCA_036562195.1 Limnochordales bacterium | reverse complement strand
CAGCGCCTCGCCCCGCTCCACCTGCTCGTGGATGGCCAGCTCGAAGCGGGCCAAGGTGGGCATCAGGAAGAAGTAGCGGTGGAAGTTCTCCATGGCCTCTTCGATCACAGCGATCTGGAACTCGGGGTCCGGCTGCGTCGCAAAGAGGTGCGCCCGCACCAGCGCCTGGTTGAAGTTGGACGCCACCTCGGCCACGAGGCGATGGTGCCGTGGACCCCGGTCGCCGTGCGGAACGGATCCATCACCATGCCCAGCAGCTCCTCCACCTCGGCCGAGCGCACGTGGGCCTTCTGGCGGGCCAGGGTGTCGAAGTAGTGCTTGTAGATGGCCAGGCGCGGTTCCTGGTCAGCCCACTCCAGCAGCCGCTCGGGGCCGATGGCCAGCAGCTCAGGCTCCAGAAACGCCATCGCCGCCGTGAACTGGGCAAACAGTGATTGCTCCCGGGCGTGGAGAGAGGCCGCCTGCTGGTCGGACGTGTCCACGGAGAACCGCATCATCCCGTACTGGTAGAGCTTGCCGGCGTCCTCAAGGAGCTTGTCCACGGTTTGCAGGCAGTCGGCAACGACATGGGGGCCTTCGCTGAGCCGCCCCCGAAACGCGCTCAGCCCCGGCATGCGGGCGGCCAGCGCCTGCAGCGCCTCCTCCCACGCTTCGTCGGACGGAAAGATGCTGTGCACATCCCACGTGTGTTCGACCGGTACGTCCTTGCGCAACGGCACTGCCGTAGACAAACAAATCCTCCCCCCACCCAGGGGCACCGGCCCCGGCCGGCGCCACGTCAGCCGTAGTACGCCGCTTCCAGCGCGACGATGCCGATTTTAACCATCTTCATGAGCGCGTCCGCCGCCCGCTTGCCTCCCTCGGGATTGTCGCCGCGCATGATCTCGTCCAGCAGCCTGGGCAGGATCTGCCACCGGACGCCGAACTTGTCGATGAGCCAGCCACACGCCTGTGGTTGTCCGCCGCCTTCCAAGAGCGCGTACCAGTAACGGTCCAGCTCTTCTTGGGTCTCGCACAGCACCACGAAGGAGATCGCGTCGTTGAAGTCGTGGTGCGGCCCGGCGCTGATGGCCTGGAAACGCTGGCCGAACAACGTGAAGTCGACCACCTGCACCGAACCGGGCGGCCCGGCGGGCGTCTCGGTGGGCATGTACGTGACGTGGTCGATGCGGGAATCCGGGAAGATGGAAACGTAGAAGCGGGCTGCTTTCTCGGCGTGTTTCACGTACCACAGGTGCGGGTAGATTTTGGCGGTGGAGATGGACACCGTCTCCCTCCTCTGCGGCGCCATCAGCCCCACCTGCGGGTCTCGACTGACGCCGTGGAGCTGGACTTTGCCCCTGTCCTTCGCCTGCGCCGACCGTTCACCTTCTTTGCGGGATGCGCGTTTCTGCGTAGGGCTACAAATCACGCGCGGCGGCCCACAGCCGTTCCTTGCCCACGGAACTGTACCATTCCTCGAAACGCAGGCGGTGCGTTTGGTATGGTTCCGGGAGCGCCGGCCGGGGATCTTCGCTGAGCGCGTAGGCCATGCCCTCAAGAAACCACTCGGGAGCGCGCCAACGCCGGATCGGGCCCAGTTTCCAGAAGCCCAATCGCTCCATTTGCAGGTGATGGATCAGTTCGTGGCGCACGTAATGAGGTTCCCACCCGCGGGGACCCACAATGATGCCAAAGAGCGTGGTATGCGCGGTCGATCTGTCGAGGCCGAAGGCGGCGAAGCACGATTCGGTCGCGCAAAAGGCAGCCCGCGGGCGCCGTTCCAGTTGCCCCGCGTTGGCTTGGACAAAGGCAAGTGCGCCTTCGTAGAGGGTGACCGCTTCCCCCGCGCGGTCCGCGTCATCGACACAAACGGTGTCCGGGACGCACACAAGCCCCAGCCACTGCGGCGCCACGAGGCGGCTTGGCTTGTACAGCGCCCACGCGGCCAGGGGAGCCAGCAGTAGCAACATGAACGTGACCCGCACGCAGATGGTGATCACGTCCCGCGGGATGTTTCGCACGTGACTGCTGCGATCCCATCTAACTCATATAAGAATTGGACGGCGGGCACGTCCAACCTGTCCGGAGTCTGGGCGAAACCTTGCCGCGACAGCCTGCCGCTCGTTCCAAGCCGAACGCTGCCAGGCGGGACCACGTCGACCGTGTGCTATAATAATGGTTGCTTCGTTGCTTCCGGCACGTTCGCGGGAGTAGTTGACCGGCTGGTGCCGGCCGCGGTCTTCAAAACCGTCGGGAGGCGGCTTGAGCCGTCTTCGGTGGGTTCGATTCCCATCTACTCCCGCCATTTCCCAGCCGTGATCCAACAGGGCCGCCCCATTGCAGGGCGGCCCTGTGCGCGCCCTCGCCGACCGGTGCAGGCGCCTTCACGCCTCCACCAGCAGCGGCTCGGCCGGCGTCATCTCCACTCGCGCGCTCAGGTCGATGGCCGCCACCGTAAACCCCTGCTGAAGCAACTGCTCCAGGAAAGGCACGACGCTCTGCGCCAGCACAGCGCCGATATCCCTCTCGTCGAAGGCCACCTCCTGCCGGCGAACCGGGTCCGGCAGCTCGCGCACGGTCACGAGCCACTCCCACGCGGCGGTTCCCTGGCCGATGCGGTTCATGGCCCGCAGCATGGCTTCCTGGGCGGCCACCGAGGCCAGCATGGGCAGGAACGCCGGGCTTGCCGCCGCGCCGGCGAGCAGTACCTCGGTGCGCCCCCGGTCCCGGTCGTACACGCAGTAGCGGAGCTCCACCAAAGGCGGCGCCTGGTCGAGGCGCGCCAAGATGCCGGCGGCCCGGTCTTGGGTGACCGTACCGATCACCTGGCCGATGTCCCCGATCTTGGCGGGCTCCGCCCCGCGCGCCGTGGCCAGGATGACCGCTTCGGTCAGCGGCAGCTGGCTGGGCCCCGTGAAGAACACCGGGTGCCCGAAGGCAAACACGTCCTGGTCCTGCACCAGGGTGACCGTGCCAATGACGCCCACCCGCAAATCGCCCACCAGCAAACCGACGCCCACAGGGCTGCCCGGTATGAGTTCCCTGCCGTCCGTGGCGCCCACCGGGCGTCCCGCCTCAAAACTGGGCAATTCGGGACCGCGGCCCGGGTACACCTGCGAAAAGCGCACATCCAGGCTGCCTTCCAGTGCGGCGCGGGCGCCTGGGTGCCTAAACCCGTTGGCCACCGGCAAGGCGAAGGGACTGCCAAGGACTGGCCGGCCGTGCCGGGCGGAGCGCCCATCGGCTTGGACGTCGCAACCGTCGGGCTCGGGAACGTTCCGGGGCGGGGAGTCGGGAGGCCCAGGCTCCCGGGGCAAGGCCAGCATGGCCTCGATGGGCGTGATGCCGACCAAAGCGAAATCGGGCGGGAACACGTACGCCAGCGCGCCGACGACCCTCCCGTCCACCATCACCGGGCTGCCGCTGGCGCCGCTGGGGACACCGCCCACTTCCTCGATCAGCGGTCCCCCGGCCCGGCCCAGGAGGATGTCCTGGCCGGCCCGGCCGCCGCCCGCAGGCCCTGCGCCCAGCAGCTGCACGGGGAACGATTCGATGGTCGGACTGCGAAAGACGGTCAACCCCGTGGCGGTCTGCTCCTCGACTTCCGGCGGGGATGGTGCGGACGAGCCGGAGTCGCGGCCGGCTTGCTCGGCATGATCCCCGCCGGTCGGATGTGCCCCCGGCGCCGGGTCCTGCGGAACGTCGGCGTTCGGGACGGCGGCCTCTCCCTCACGGGCGCGTTCCTCACGGCGCCGACGCAGCCGCGCCCGCCGGCGCGGTTTCCGCCTCGAAGAAGACACTAGCGACGCGGGTTCTGCAGCGAAATCCTCCGCAGCCATGTCCTCATCGGACATCACCACGTTCCAGCCTGCACGCCGCGGGCGACGCATGCGCCGGGCCATGGCCGCTCCCCCTCTCCGCCGGGGCGGTTTCCACCGGGCAGCATCCAAGAAGACGAGTCCTCCGGACTGCAACCCTTGTAGGATATGCGCCCCGGGCAGCCGTGGGAACGGCCGGCTCGGCGCCACGGGAAAGAGGCTACGCTCCCGAGTCCTTGTCCCGCTTGTGCCGGTACATGCGCTCGTCGGCCCGGGTGAGCAGCGCGCCTTCTTCCTCGTCGGGGAACGTGGCCCAGCCCACCGACAGGGAGATCCCGGTGGCCGCCTCCACGGCGCGCGCGATGCGTCGTGCGGCGCACTGCGCCCCGTGGGCGTCGGTGTCGGGCAGGATGATGGCGAACTCTTCGCCTCCCCAACGGGCGACCACGTCCGAGCGCCGGCTCGCCGCGACGATCGCGCCGGCCACCTGCCGCAGTACCCGGTCGCCTTCGGGATGACCGAAGCGGTCGTTGATGCGCTTGAAATTGTCCACGTCCAGGATGAGCAACGAGACGCGGCCGCCGCTGCGCCGAACCTGGGCGATATATTTGTCGAGCACGCTGAGGAAGTAGCGGCGGTTAAACAGGCCCGTCAGCGGGTCGGTCATGGCCTGCTCCTTGAGCTCAGCCCACCAGGACGCGCCCACGGCGCCCGCGACGGCGAGCAGCCCCACATAGACCACGGGCAGCCACCGGAGTACATCCCGCTGGGTGCCCACCTCGATTAACCACCCGGCTGACAGGAGGCCGACCCCGACGGCGCTTCCCACCAGAAACCCGTACGCCGCCTCGCGTCGCCGCATCATGGGTTGCAACCCCACCCCGGGCCCTAATCGCCACCCGAGCAAGACTTCCCCACCGGATAAAAAGAGTCCTTTCATCCTGTTAAGCGGCAAAAGAGACAACAGACTGACATTCGATTCGAAACCGCTGCCCCGCCGGCAGCTCTTTGTGGAATAACTTGCCACGCCCCTGCCTACACTGATCCCACAAGCGCGTTTCCAAACTCAGGGTTCCGACTGGAAAACTCTGGGCTCCGACTGGAGGAAGCACCCGGTTCCGACTTGCGGGACAAGCCGCAGCCCGGTGTTTCCGCCAGCGAAGGAGGGGGAACCACGATGGGCAGCCAGCCCGCTTCCCTTTGGCCGGAACGCCGGCCGTCTCTGGAACGCCGGCCGTCGCCGCAGCGCCGGCCGCTGTTGAAAGGCCCGGCGCCTCCGCTGTCCGACGCGGAGCGCTTGCGCATGCTGGAGCAGGCCATGCGGGCGCTGGCGGAGCAGCCGGGCCTGTCGCCCCAGCTGCGCGCCCGGGGCATCGCGCCGCTTGTGGCCGCGCACCGCCGGCTGCGCGCGCAAGGGCAAATGCGGTAGGAGCAAGAGCGCCGGTTGCGAACAGGAGGAGGGCGGAGAGTCGCGCCTTGGCGAAGCCGGTCAATGCGCTGCCGCTGGCCGCGCTCGGGGACGAGCCGTGGTGTGCGCCGGCCGCTTTTGGGCCCCGCGGTTTCCCGCGGCCATGCGGGCTGGAGGCTGCGTCAGCCGTTCAAACGGCTTGGCCGCGCGTTTCCCCGGTTTCCGCACCGGAAACGGCACGGGCGGCGAGGACCCGCACGTCACCGACGCGGCGGGTAAAGTCGATCTGGTCAAAGTACTCCAAGAGCGGCAATGCGTACTTGCGGCTTGTGTTGAGCATGTCCCGCAAACCGGCCACATCCACCGACCCGTGGGCCGCGATGTGCTCCCGCACCCGGGCCTGCACGTCCTCCACCACGGCCCGGGGAAACACCAGGTCTGCGCTGACCTTCACCAGCCGGCCCAGGTAGATGAGGGCACCCAGCAACTCGGCGTCGACGCCTTCCAGGGCCATCAGTTCGTCCCATACGGGCGGCGAGTACGGGTTCTCCATCAGGCGCGCGATGAGCCGCTCCGCCGCGGCCTCTTGCTCCGCCGACAGGCGCACGGCGTGGTCGGGCAGCCGCAGCGCCGCGTCTTCCGCGACCACGACGCCGGCTTCGCTGAGGCGGGCCAGCGCTTCGTCGAAGAGGCGGGCGTTCACGCCCAAACTGGTGCGCACGGTCTCCCGGCCGGGACCGGGCCGCAGGGGATAGCGCCGGTGGTAGTCGCGGAGGTGGTCCTGCAGGGCAGCGGCGAACCGCTCCCACGCGCTGGCCGCGATCACGTACGAGGGCAGGGCGACAATGGCACCCCTCTGGGCGGCGGTCTCCACCGCATCCTGGAGCGCGGTGCGCTCCAGCGGCACTTGCCAGGCCAGGTCGTCCCGGGCCAGCACTTGCCGCTCCAGTGCCGCCGTCTCCACCAAGCGGCCATACGCCGCCGGACCCGCTTGCGCCACCTCCCAGCGGCTGCGCAGCAGGTCCAGGTTGAGGTGGCGTTCCCGCGGCAGGCCCGGCAGGTGCAGCTCCGGCCGGCGCGCCGGCAGGCGGAGGCTAGGCACCCGCACCCGTTCCGCGGCGGCGTCCAGGACGCGGCCGCCGCCCACGGTGGCTTGCTGGGCGGGGTCCCGCAGCACGAACCGGTCGCCGAACTGGACCGGCAGCGGGTCCGCGAGCCACAGCTGGGCCAAGACCGCGGCGCCCGGCTGCGCCGCGCCCGCCTCGAGCCACCGCACCCGCACCATCACTTCCGCCGATCCCACATGCAGCATGAGCTCCGCCATGTCGGCGGGGACGTTGTCCAGGGTCGGCAGCAGGCGCACGCCCACGTTGACCACCTGCACCGCCCGCCACTGGCTGACGCCGCACACGGCCACCCCGCGCTGGAGCTCGGCGGCGTCCAGGCCCACCAGGTTGACGGCCACGCGCGACCCGGGCGCCGCTTCCGACAGGCTCCGCTTGTGGGTCTGCAGGCCCCGGATGCGGGCCCGGCGGCCCCGCGGCAGGATCTCCACCTCCTGGTCGACCCGCAGGCGCCCGCCTTCCAGGGTGCCCGTCACCACCGTCCCGGCGCCGCGGATGGAGAAGGCGCGGTCCACCCACAGGCGCGGCCGGCCGTAGTCATACGGCGGCGGCAGCTGGGCCAGCATGGCGTCGATCTCCTTCACCAGCCGGTCCAGCCCGAAGCCGGTCACCGCGGACACGGGGAGGATGGGGGCCCCTTCCAGCACCGTGCCCTGCAGCCGCTGCTGCACGTCCTCTTCCACCAGCGCCAGCCACTCAGCGTCCACCAGGTCGGTTTTGGTCAGGACGACGATGCCCCGGTCGACGCCCAGCAGGTCCAGGATCTCCAGGTGCTCCTGGGACTGGGGCATCCAACTTTCGTTGGCCGCCACCACGAAGAGCACCAGCCGGATGCCGCCGACGCCGGCCAGCATGTTGCGGACGAAGCGGTGGTGCCCCGGCACGTCGACGATGCCCACTTCCCGGCCGGACGGCAACGTCAGCCACGCGAAGCCCAGGTCGATGGTCATGCCGCGGGCTTGCTCTTCCTTGAGCCGGTCGGGGTCAATCTGCGTGAGAACCCGGATAAGGGTGCTCTTGCCGTGATCGATGTGCCCGGCGGTGCCTATAACG
>DATCKT010000083.1:0-6714 GCA_036562195.1 Limnochordales bacterium | reverse complement strand
TTCCCGGACAGCGGCGCCCGCTATTTGAGCACGGAGCTGTGGGAGGCGGTGGCCGGCGGATGCTGATCATGGACGAGGCGGTCTACAAGGCGGTCACGGCCCACTGCGCGGAAGGGTATCCCCACGAGGTGTGCGGCCTTTTGGTGGGCCGGGCGGAGGGCGACGGTGTCAAGCGCATCGTCCGGGCCGAACGGGCCCGCAACCTCAACACCGAACGCGCGCACGACCGCTACGAACTGGATCCCATGGACTACTTGCGCATCGACCGCTCCTTGGACGGAACCGATCTGGCCATCGTTGGGGTGTACCACTCCCATCCCGATCATCCGGCGCGGCCGTCCCAGACGGACCTGGAGCGGGCGTGGCCGGCGCTGTCCTACCTGATCGTGTCAGTGGAGAAGGGGACACCGGTCGTCGCCCGGTCGTGGGTGTTAGACGAAGCGGCGGGCCGGTTCCAAGAGGAGCCTGTCCGCATCCAATCGGTAGGCGCCTAAGGCAATCGGTAACGGGGAACGTGACGCAATTGCGACGCGAACCGTGAGGCAGTCTGAAACCTGAGGCAATCCGCACAGCGGAACGTACCCGTGGTGTCAACCGGAGGTGCCTGGCGGTGGACCGCAGCTGGTCGGACCTGGCACAACGGTTCTGGCGGGGAGCGCTGGATGTGCTGTTCCCGCCCCGAGCTCTGTGTCCCGGCTGCCAGCGGCCCAACCGGCAGGGGGGCTTGATGCGCCCAGGCTTATGCCGATCCTGCCTCACGCGCCTGCCCCTGGTGGCGCCGCCCATTTGCGCCCGCTGCGGGCGGCCGTTGCGGGGCGGCGATCTCGCCGAAAGGCACGACCCGCCGCCCGCATACGAGGGCTCAGCCGCTTCTGCGTTCTCGGTCGTGCAACTTCTCCCGAGCTTCTTCGGCCTGCGCCACGGCCGTCCCAAAGACCGTTGGGTCGCGGGCTCCACCGCCTCTGGTGCGGACGAACTGTGCCGTACCTGCCGCACGATGACCCATCTGTTCACGGTCGCCCGCGCCCCTGGCGTCTACGACGGCGCCCTGCGGGACTACATCCACCGGGTCAAATTTGGCGCCGACCGGGCCCTCGGAGAAGCGCTTGGCAGCCTGCTGGCCGAGTTCGCCGTGCGCACCCGGGAGCTGTGGCCTGCCGACGCCGTGGTGCCCATCCCGCTGCACCCGCAGCGCCTCGAGGAGCGGGGATTTAACCAAGCCGAGGTGTTGGCCCGGGCCGTGGCGGCCCGCGCGGAACGGCCTCTCCTGCCTCACGTGCTCGAACGCGTCCGGCCGACCACCGCCCAGGCCCGGCTGCCCGTGGAGAGCCGGCAGGCCAACGTGCGGGGGGCTTTCCGGGTGCGGGAGGCGGCGCTGCTGGCGGGCAAGCGGCTGCTGCTGGTGGACGACGTTTTGACCTCGGGCGCGACGGCGGGTGAGGCCGCCCGGGTGCTCTTGCGCGCGGGCGCGACCCAAGTGAACGTGCTCTGCCTCGCGGTCGGCGTGTACGAGGCTGACTGGCTGGCCCGGCAGCGGAACGGGTCAGCCGCTGCCTCACCAGGGCGAACGACCGCGCAAAGAGGAATTGCGGAGGGCACTGCAGAAGCAAGGGATGCAATTTCCCCTCAAGTCGCCGGCGATTCCCGCCGATCCTCTGGGTAGAACGCGGTCGAGGTGGCTGGGCAAGGTATGATGATTTCCGATAAGCAGGTCCATCAGGTCGCCAAGCTGTTCGCGGCCCAGATGCGGGTGCGCCCAGCCGGCAAGCCGGCGGCACCTGAAACGCCGTGGCGTCCGGACTCTGTGGAACTGTCCCGCGAAAGCCGTGAAGTCCAGGCGGCCCGGCAGGCCGTGCAAGCGGCGCCTGAGGTCCGCACCGAGCTCGTGGCCCGCATCAGGGCCGAGCTGGAAGCCGGCACCTATCAGGTCAGCGGCCGGGACGTGGCCAGGAAGATGCTGGCCCGCGCCCTGGCGGATCAACTCCGGTAACCGGTCCGCTTTTGCCCCCTCCCTCGCCGCGCCCGCGGGGGGATCGCCGTGCATACCGACCGATTGTCCCGCCTGGCGGAGATCCTGACCGCCCAGCACGCGCTGTGCCAACAACTCATTGCCTGTGCCGACAAGCAGCGGGAGGCCATCCGCGAGCGGCGGCCGCCGGTGATCGAAGAGACCGCGCGGGAGCAGGAGCAGCTGTTCACCGAGCTGACCCAGTGGGAAGAAGAGCGCCTGGACCTCCTGGGCGCTGACGGCCCCTCCTTGAATGCCATCATCGAGCAGGCGCCAGCACCATGGCGGGAGCGGCTGACGGCCTTGGGCCGGCAGGTCCGGGCCGCACTGGAGGCGTTCATGGAGAAGAACCGCCTCAACCAGCGGCTGCTGGAGCAGGAATTGGCCCTGATCGGCCTATACCTGAGCGTGCTCAGTCCCGGCGACGGCGGGGAAGTGTACAACCATCCCCGCAGCCGGCGCCGGCAGTCGTCCGCCGGTCCGTTGGCCTTTGACGCCCGGGTGTAAGGCCAGGTTCTTGGCGCGCGGGCGTCGCGCCCCGTTTGGTGCACGCTTCAGCGGGAAGGGGATAAGGCGTGCGACCGACCTTCTTCGGCTTGGACATCGCACGACGGGCACTCCAGGCCCAAATGCGGGCCTTGGATGTGGTCGGGCACAACATCGCCAACGCGAACACGCCAGGGTACTCGCGGCAGGTGGCCCGGCTGGGCGCCGCGCCGCCGTACCCCTCCGCGTCCTTGTCGTCGCTGGTCATCGCCGGCCAGGTGGGCACAGGCGTCCAGGTGCAAGCCATCCACCGGCTGCGGGACCAGTTCGTGGAGCTCCAACTGCGCACGGAAACCCAGTCCATGGGCCGGTGGACAGCCCGCTACGAAGCGCTCCAGCAGGTGGAACTCATGCTGCAGGAGCCTTCGGACCTGAGCCTGCGGGACGCGCTGGACCGGTTCTGGCAGGCGCTGCAAGACCTGCACCAGCAGCCCGAAAGCGATGCCGCCCGGGCCGTCGTACGGGAGCGGGCGTTGGCGCTTGCTGCGACGTTCCAGCACGTTCACAAGCAGCTGAGCGACCTGCAGGCGGACCTGAACCGGCTGGTCGCCCTCGAAGTTCAGCGCATCAACACCTTGGCCGAGCGCCTAGCGGACATCAACGCGCAGATCCACCGGGTTTCCATGTCGGGGTATGAACCGAACGACCTGCTGGACCAGCGGGATCAGCTGCTGCTGGAACTGGCTGAGCTCGTGGACATCAGCGTCACGGAGATGGAAAACCGGACCGTGCATGTGAGCATCGGCGGCTTGACGCTGGTGGACGGCAACCGGGCGGTGGAGCTCGTCACCCGCCCGGATCCCAGCAACAACGATTTTCTGTCGATCTACTGGAGCCCCACAGACCAGAAGATGGCCATCGAGAACGGCCGGCTCGCGGGCGTACTCCAGGCCCGCGACGACCTCGTGGCGGGCTACCTGAGCCAGCTGGACACGCTGGCCCAGGCCATCATCTCGCACTTCAACGCACTGCACCAGGCAGGCTATACCCTCGAGCCGCCATCGCCGCCCACCGGCCTGCCGCCGAACGGCGGGCAGTTCTTCACCGGCACGGGCGCCAAGGACATCGCGGTCCATGGGGACATCCTGCAGGATCTGCGCAAGATCGCGGCCTCGGCGAGCGGCGCGCCGGGCGACGGGGAGAATGCCCGCCTGCTGGCGCAGCTGCTGCATGACCCGATCCCCGAACTGGGCAACACCAGCATGGCCGACTACCTGCGGGCACTGGTGGCCGGCGTCGGCGTGGCCGCCCAGCAGGCCCGCAACATGACGGCAAGCCAGACGGCGCTGGTGGAGCACCTGCACAACCGGCGGGAGGCCGTTTCCGGCGTTTCGCTGGATGAAGAGATGGTGGACATGGTCCGGTTTCAGCAGGCCTACGCGGCTGCAGCCCGGCTTGTGACCACCATGGACGAAGCACTGGACACGATCATCAACCGCATGGGCGTGGTCGGTCGCTAACGGCGATACCCCGGCGGCACGGGAGGAACGCAGCGATGCGCGTCACGAACAGCATGATCACCCGAGGCCTCTTGGCCAACCTCAACAAGCATTTGAGCCGCATGGAAGAGCTTCACTTCCAGATGTCCTCGGGGAAGCGCATCCGGGTGCCCTCCGACGATCCGGCTGCCACCAGCATCGGCATGCGCTTGCATACCTCCCTCAACCAGGTGCGCCAGCGCCGGGCAAACCTGGACGCTGGCCTGTCGTGGCTGGAGGCCACGGACGCGGCCTTGGGCGAAGCCACCGAAGTGCTCCATCGCGCCAAGGAGCTCGCTGTTTACGGCGCGAGCGACACGCTGCCACAGGACGCCCGGGACGCTCTCGCTCAGGAAGTCGAACAGCTCATCCAGCACATCGTGGACATCGCCAATACACGCCACGGCGGGCTGTACATCTTCTCCGGTCACAAGACCCTAACCCCGCCGTACACCCTTGACCCGACTCAGCCCGTGCCGACGGCGCCGCCCCAGTACGCGGGCGACGACGGCCTCCGCCTTTACGAGTTCGACGACGGGGTTACCGTTCCGGTCAACGTGCCCGGGAATACAGTATTTGACCCGGTCCTGGAGGCCCTGGTTGATCTGCACGCTGCCCTCAAGCAAGGCGACGGCCCCGCGCTCAGTGGGACCGTCATGAACAAACTGGAAGCCGCCCTGGACGGACTGCTGCGGGCTCGCGCCGACGTGGGCGCGCGGTCGAATCGCCTGGAGCTGGCCCGGGCTCGGTTGGATGACCTGGAGCTGAACCTGGAGAAGCTCGTGTCCCATACAGAGGATGTGGACCTCGCCCGGGTGATCATCGATCTAAAGGTAGCGGAGAACTCTTATCGGGCGGCCCTGGCCTCCGGCGCCCGCATCATCCAGCCGTCACTGCTCGATTTCTTGCGCTAAACGCGGGAGCACATGAATCCGGTGGCCCTCCGAAACGGCGAGAGGGAATCCCGCACCGCCGGTGAGCGTCAACGATACTCGTCGAAACCTGGGGCGGCGATGCTGCCCCTTTTTGGCTTGATTGGCATTAAGTTCCAGCAGAGTTTGCCGGTGCTGAGGCGAATACTGCCTCCGGAAGAGGCAACCGGGAAAGGAACGATGGACCATGCGTCTGACAAGCCCCCGCTTTGGCGAGATCGAGGTGCAGGAAGACGATATCATCCGCTTCCCGTCGGGGATACTGGGGTTCGAGCACGTGCATCACTACCTGCTGCTGGAGCATAGCCCAGGTAGCGTGTTTCATATACTGCAGGGAGTGGATGACCCCGCGGTTGCCTTTGTCCTGATCGACCCGCGCACGTTTCGCCCGGACTACCAAGTGGCGGTGGCGCGGGAGTCGGTGAAGGACCTGGAGCTGGAAGACGGAGAAGAAGCGACGGTATTTGCCATCGTCACCGTGCCGCATGGGGACCCGGCGGGCATGACGGCCAACCTTCAAGCGCCTGTGCTCATCAATCCGCGGAAACGGCTGGGGTGCCAGCTGGTGCTGCCGGAAGGTCCCTACGGGCTGCGTCACCCGATTCTGGCCGAGATGCAGGCCGCGGCGGCCAAGGACCGTTAGGGCGGGTAGCGGAGCGGGGCGTCCAGGGAGGGACTGACAGCATGTTGGTGCTGACCCGCAAGCGGGATGAAAGCATCATGATCGGTGATGACGTGAAGATCACCGTCGTGGACGTGCGCGGCGACCAGGTCAAGCTAGGCATCGAGGCGCCCCGCCACATCCCCGTACACCGGGAGGAGATATACCGGGAGATACAGGAAGAAAACCGGCGCGCTGCCCTCAAGAGCACTCCCGATCTCGCTGCGCTGGAGCGAGTGTTGCGCCAGCCCGGGCCCGCACGGTCCGACCAAGGTGCGAGTACGTCTCCCTCTGCGCCAAGCACCGGCGCAACGCCGGACACCGGCCAGGGGCCTCCTGAAGTTACGCCTTGAGGTCGATATACTGGCCGGCCGCGAGATGGATGGCCCCTCTGATGCGTACCTGGCCCTCAATGAATCGAAAGGCGACCTCCCCCGGTTCTACGTCGATCATCACTCGGTGCTTGGGTGCCACGTCTACATTGAGTTGCGCATCGCGCAAACCCCGCCGCCGCGCCTGCTCCGCAATCGGATTCCCGCCTAGCTCAATGCGGGCCAGTTCGTCACCCTCACGGGCAGTCTGGGCGATGGCCTTTAAGGCCGCCTGACGGCCGCGCGCGGCGTGCTCACGGACCACTTGACCTATGGGTTTTAGACCAATGTCCGCGCGAGCTTGCCGCCCATCGATCGACAGGCGCGGGAACCTCGTCTCCATCCCCAGTCGGGGTAACTGTACGTGGATTTGTAGCTGTGGGATCCTCAACCGTTCTCAGTCCTCTTAATGTGCCGCTAATGTGCCGCTGGAGCGTCGTAGCCGCAATAATGTCCCCCACAATGGCGTGCGAGGTTGTATACCATGTGGCTCACTGAAGCCGTCACAGTGGGTCATGGTGGCCGGCAGCACTCAGAAGGCGTGACGGTGTCGTTGAAATACGCCAGGGGAACCCGTCCTACCACCGTCCAGGACCAAAGACGCGCGGTTTCCTTACATTGATGGTCGGAAACCTGCAACGGCGGCTTGAGTGGGGGCAATACCGAGACCATCGATGCGAGGATTGGGCGTAGGCTCCGGCTTCGTGCGGTGTAGCAG
>DATCKT010000079.1:0-6499 GCA_036562195.1 Limnochordales bacterium | reverse complement strand
ATACTGACCGCAAGGAGCCTCCCGGCGGAGGCGATCCGGCTGCGGGCGACGGCTTGGCTGCCCGGACCGGCCCGGCAGCGGCAACCGGCCCAGCCCCGGAAAGCGGCCCGGCGGCGGGGACCGACGCGGCTGCCGAGGCTCGTCCGGGCGCCGGCCCGGACGAGCCGGCGGACGACGACCGGCCTGCCCCGCGCGGCCGGCCCTCGGGCCGAACCAGCCTTGTAGCTTGGGCCGGCCCGGTCCTCAGCTTTGGCGCCGGCTGCGCCATCCTCGCGCTCGGCATCGTGCTGACCGTCAAGGCCAACCTGGGCCCGCCTTCGTGGGACGTCCTGCACCTGGCCATCGGCCAGCTGGCGGGGCTAACGCTTGGGCGTGCTTCGATCTTGACCAGCGGGCTCGTCATCGTCCTGGTGCTCTTGTTGCGGGGCGCGTGGACGGTGCGCTGGGGCACGCTGGCCAACTCGCTCCTGGTCGGCTGGGCCATCGACGTCTTCCTGGGGCTGGGCATCCCGGACCCGCAGGCGGCGCCGGCCCGGGCGCTGTTCCTGGCGGCCGGCATGTTCTGCGTCGCCTCGGGGTCGGTGGTCTACACCCGCACCGGCCTGGGCGCGGGGGCGCGCGATGGGCTCATCCTGGTCCTGAGCCAGCGCCTGCCTCTGACGGTGGGCCGCATCCGGCTGCTCTTGGAAGCCCTCGTCGTGCTCATCGGCTGGCTCCTGGGCGGGCCCGTGGGCGTGGGTACCCTGCTGGTGACGCTGGGCACCGGCCCCATCGCCGACGTGCTCTTCCGCTTTCTGGGCCGGGGACGGCTGCCGGCCACCGTCCGCATCCCGGAGCCTCCGGTGCGCCGGCAGAAGGCATCGTAGGAGGCAAGCATCGCGAATAACGCGTCGGGCCGAAGAGCGCCTCCTCCCGGGGGGCGCTGCTCGGCCCTTCCTGTCTCAGTGTTGACCTGTCCGAGCGCTGCCTGTTGAAACGCTGCTCGCCAACGCCCCCGGCACGGCGGGCGTCGGGCCAAGCTCCAGTGCCAGGGGGCGGGGCCGGGCGGCCCTACCCCACCGCGCCCGGCACGCCGGTCCCGGGGGCGGGCACCTGCGGCGTGCGCCGCTGCCACAGGTACACGAACGCCAGCAGGGCGATGCCCACCACGTCGCTCCACGTGCTGGAGTAGGTCAGCAGCAGCCCGCCGCCGATGAGCGCCAACCGCTCCCACCACGCGGTGGGCCGCAGGAGCCACCCGCCTAGCCCTGTGGCCAGGGCGATGACGCCGAGGACGGATGTGGCCACGGCCAGGATAATGGTCCAGGCGTCCCCGATCAGCAAGAGCGCAACGCCCTCAGGCGTGAGGCTGAACATGAAGGGCACGATGAACGCGGGCAAGGCGTACCGCCACGTGTTCCACATGATCTTGTACGGGTTGCCGCCGGTGATGGCCGACACTGCGAAGCACGCCAGAGCCGTCGGCGGCGACACCTCCGACAGGACGGAGTAGTAGAAGATGAACATGTGAGCCGCCGCCTCGGGCACGCCCATCTGCACCAGGGCCGGCGCCACGATGACCGCGGCGACGATGTACGACGCGGTGATGGGGAGCGCCAGGCCCAAGATGAGCAGCACCACGGCGGCCAGGATGAGCGTGGCCAGCAGGTTTCCGTCCGCGAGACCAATGATGATGGACGAAAACTTCAGGCCCAGCCCCGTCAGGTTGACGACACCCACCATGATCCCCGCCACCGCCGTGGTGGCCACCACCGACAGCGACTGCCGGGCGCCGAGCTCAAGGGCGTCCAAGAGCTTCTTGGGCCACAGCGCGGTATCCCGCCGGAAAAAGCTGACCACCACCGCCAGGATCATGGACCAGATGACCGCAAAGGTGGCCGTGTAGCCCAGCATCAGGAAAACGACGATGGCGAACAGGGACGTCAGGTGGAACCAGTAGCCCCGCAACAGTTCGGCCACGGGTTTGGAGGCGATTTCCACCTGGCGGGTGCCGAGCCGGACCGAGTCCACCTCGATGGTGATCAGGATGCAGATGTAGTAGAGCAGGGTGGGCACGACCACGTACTTGATGACCTCAAGGTAGGACACGCCCAGGATTTCGGCGATGAGGAACGAGGCCGCACCCATGATGGGCGGCGAGATGACCGCGCCGATGCCCCCCGCCGACAAGATGGCGCCGGCGGTGACCGGCGTGTAGCCCGCCTGGCGCAGCATGGGCCACGTGACCGCGCCCAGCGTCACCGCCGTGGCCACGCCGCTCCCCGAGGGGCCGCCCAAGAGGAACGAGCCGATCGTCACCGCCCGGCCAGCTCCCGAGCGGCGGCCGCCTGTCAACGCAAGCGACAGATCCACGAAGAACTTTCCGGCGCCGGAGGCGTCCAGGATCGCCCCGTAGATGGTGAACAGGATGATGAAGGTGGCCGAGACGCCCAAGGGCACGCCGAAGATGCCTTCGGTCGAGAGGTAGAGCTGTCCGATGAGGCGGTTGAACGAGTACCCTCGGTGCGAGAGGAGGCCGGGCAGGTGCGGCCCGAGAAACGCGTAGGCGATGAAGGCCAGCGCCACCAAGGGCAGGACGAGGCCCGTGGTGCGCCGCGACGCCTCCAGCACCAGGATGGTGGTGATAATGCCCCACACGATGTCGGTGTCGGTGGGACGCACGATGCGGTAGGCCACTTGCTGGAAGTTCAGCACCATGTAGCCCACGGCGGCGACGGCCAGAGCAGCCAGCGCGATGTCCCAGACGGGCACGCGCCTGCGGTCCCAGCGCCCGACGCCGGGGTATAGGAGAAACACGAGGCACAAGCCGAAGGTCAAGTGCACGGCCCGCAGCTGCTGTGCGGGCATGTAGGACAAGGCGGCCCACAGGTGAAAGAGGGCCATGGCGACGGCGATGGCCCACACAACCCATCGCAGGGGGCCCTGCAGCTGGCGCGTCGCCCCTTCGTATTCCTCGATCAGCTCTTCTACCTTCTTCTCGTCCAGACGGTCTTCCGCGGCCGGCCCGCCGGGGCCCCCGTTCACGCGGCCGCCCCGCAGCCCGCCGTCGTGGACACCGCCGAAATGGCCGGAACCGGACACGTCCGTGCCACATCCTTCCCGAAAAAGGTATGCCGCACTGCGCCCAGCAGCCACCGGACCAGCGCGGCCCGCCGCCAGCGCAGTTCAACCGTTTCACCCAAGCTCGCCAGGGGCACGCAGCGCGTTCCCAGGACGAGGGTGCGCTCCCCCACCGGCGTCGCACGGATGCGCACCGGCAGCGATATGATCAGCGCCTCGCCGGGGACAAGGCGGAAGTGATCGGCCGCCGGCTCCAAGCGGCCGTTTGGAAACGCGTAGTACTCGGCGATGCCATCGGTGGTGGAGATGACCTCAACCAGCGCGAATCCCCGCGGCGCTAGGCTGAACCGCTCTTCTACCCCCACCCCGAAGATGGAGTGGCGGTAGCGGATGCCAAAGGTTTCTCCCGGGACCAGCGGCGCCTCAAAGGCCACCACCAGCGCCGCGCCCGGCTCCCGCCCTGCGCTGACCTGCAGGACCGGCAGCGGCCACAAGCTTACGAGCACCAGCAGCGCCGCGGCGGCCAATGCGCCGCGGCGCCGCCTCGTGGTCAAAGCGTACCTAAGAAGCCGCACCTGCTGCGCGCCTCATGCCTGCCAGCCTGTCCAGCCCGTCTAGGCTCACCCGGCCGGACACGGGTCCCCGGGCAAGCGGGCCGGCCTCACTCGCCCGGCCAGACGCCCATTTCCTTGTAGTAGCGGATGGCGCCCGGATGGTACGGGGCCACCAGCGACGTCGCGGCGTCCTCCAGGCTAAACTGCTCGGCCGCCGGGTGCACCGCCTCCAGCTCGTGCTTGTACTCGAAGATGGCCTTCGTGATCTGGTAGGCCAGCTCTTCGTCCATGTCTTCGTGGACCATGAGCAGGTTCGGCACGCCGACGGTGGGCGTGTCCACCTTCACGTCGCCCGAGTACCAGCCGGCCCGGAACCAGGACACGGCGTAGAAGGGCCCGTGCTCCTCAAGCAGCTTCTCGACGATGTCGCCCATGGGCACGATGAAGATGTCAAACCGCGGCGAGTTGGCGATGTCGGACACCGCGCCCGTCGGGTACCCGCCCGACCAGAAGAAGGCGTCGATGCGCCCGTCCCGCAGCGCGTCGGCGGACTCGGCCGCGCCCAAGAGCTCCCGGCGGATGTCCCGGTCCGGGTCAATGCCGTACGCCCGCAGGATGCGCAGCGCGGTCACCTCCGTGCCGCTGCCGGGCGAACCCGTGGACACCCGCTTGCCCCGCAGGTCGGGGACGCTCTTGATCCCCGAGTCGGCGGACGTCACCAGGTGATTGAAGTTGGGGTAGATGTTCACCAGCGCCCGCAAGGGCAGGGGACCCGAGCCCGCGAACGGCCCTTCGCCCCGGACGGCCAGGTACGCGGTGTCCGCCAGCGAGAAGGCAATGTCGGCCTCGCCCGAGTCGACCAGGAACAGGTTGTCCACGGAAGCGGACGTCACTTCCGCCACCGCGTTGACGTTGGGTACATGCCGCGTCAGAAGCTCGGCCAAAGCGCCACCCAGCACGTAGTACACCCCGCCCGTGCCGCCAGTGACCACGCTCAACTGCCGCACCTGCGCCCCCGCCAACGACCCGAACAACAGCAAGATGCCCAGCACGAGCGCCACGACGGGCGCCAGCCGCAACGTGCGCAACACTCTCACCCCGTCCCGTGAGGTTGGTTTCCTGCCGCACGAGCCCGGCCCGGCGCCGAGACGCCGCACCAGCGCCCGCTAGGGATTGAGAATTCCATGTGGAATCTCTCAAGTCCTTCCTGTTCGATCCTTCTCGCAAGAAGCGTTCTTCCCACGTGCGGCACGGCCGGCGACGGCAGAATCCGCGCCGCGCCCACCGCTCGCCGACGCCCCGCGTGAACGCCACGCTTGCGCCGGGCCAGCTGCCGCGCAGGGGCCGCGCCGCGGACGGGCGGCGGAAAACCCCGGCGAGCCCTCTTGCGCCGCCTCCCCGGCCCTGCTAGAGTGATGAGCGGAGACGGAGGCGCACTCATACGACAACCCCCCTGCTCATCTTCATCGTTACGCTTGTTCTCATCTTGTGGCGCCCGCGGGGCGTGCGCGAGGTGTGGTTCGCCCTCGCCGGGGCCGTCGCCATGCTGCTCACGGGTTCCGTGGACGGGGCCGACGTGCGCGCCCTGTTCGCGGAAACCGCGCCCGTGCTGGTCTTCCTCGCGGGCATGCTGGTGGTCGGCTACGTGGCGGACCAGGCCGGGGTGTTCCTGTGGCTGGCCCAGCACACGGCCCGCCTCAGCAACGGTGACGGCCGGCGGCTCTTTGTGGGATTGTACGCGGTGGGGGTGTTCGTCACCGTCTGGTTCTCCCTGGACACGACGGCGGTCATCCTGGCCCCTATCGTCTTCAATCTGGTGCGGGTGCTAGGCGTGCCGCCGCTGCCCTTCGTCTTGGCGACGACCTACGTGGCCAACACGGCTTCGCTGCTTTTGCCCGTCAGCAACCTGACCAATCTCATCGTCTGGAACCGGTTCCACATCCCCTTCTGGAGCTTCGCCGCGGCCATGGCGTTGCCGGCCTTGGCGGCCATCGCCGTGAACTTGCTCTTGTTCCTGTGGCTGTTCCGGCGGGACATCCCGCACCACTTCATCCTGCAGCCCGCCGTCGCCCCGCCGGGAACGATTGGGGGCAGCGGTGCGGCGGCCGGCGCGCTGGGCGCGGCGGGCCGGGTGCCCGGCCGCCCTGGAGCCGGTGGCTTGGCCTCCGGGGCGGAGACGGCCGGTGCCGAGCTGGGCGCGGCCGGTGAGGGTGCGGCGGCCGGTGGGCGGCGCTTGACCGAGTGCCTCATCCTCCTCGGCGTTTTGCTGGCCGCCCTAGCGGCGGCGCCCTTCTTCGGCTGGGAGCTTTGGGCGGTGGCTGTGGCCGGCGGGCTGGCCTTGACCCTGCACGCCGCGGCCCGCGGGGAGCTGGAGTTGCGCCGGCTTGTCACCGGCATCTCGTGGGATCTGCTCCCGTTTGTGTTCTCGCTGTTTTTGGTGCTCCGGGGCGTCGGCAAATCCGGGCTGACGGAGCTTCTGACGGCCGTCCTCGTCCCGGCCGACGCCGGGGACACCTTCCTCGGGTTGCTGCGGGTGGCCGTGGCCACCGCGCTGGGCTCTAACCTCATCAACAACCTGCCCATGGTGTTAGTGGCCGTGGACAGCCTCACCGCGCCGGTGGCCGCCGGTCAGGTGGGCATGGGCAGTGTGTACGCTGCCCTGCTGGGCACCAACCTGGGCCCGAACCTGACCGTCATCGGATCGCTGGCCACGATGCTGGCCCTCTCCATCATCGGCGGCAAGGGGCTGCGGGTGTCGGGCACGTTGTACCTCAAGATCGGCCTCGTGACCGTTCCGCTGCTTTTGCTCGGCTCCGTGCTGGGCCTATGGCTCGCCCTGCACGTGTAGGAATCGAGTGGGAGGGGGCGTCTCGCCCCCGTCCCCT
>DATCKT010000045.1:0-8606 GCA_036562195.1 Limnochordales bacterium | reverse complement strand
CCATCATGGTGGGCACGGGGCGGGGCGCGGAAAACGGCATCCTGTTCCGGGGCGGCGAGCAGCTGGAGAAGGCGCACCGGCTGGACGCCGTGGTGCTCGACAAGACCGGCACCATCACCAAGGGCGAGCCGGCCCTGACGGACGTGGTGGCCGCAGGCGGGTTTGAGCGGGATGAGCTCCTGGCCTTGGTGGCCGCGGCGGAGCAGGGCTCCGAGCACCCCCTGGCCCAGGCCATCGTGGCGGCAGCCCGGGAACGGCGGCTGGACCTGCCGGCCGCGCAGGACTTCGAGGCGGTGCCGGGCCACGGCATCCGGGCCACCGTGAACGGCCGGCCGGTGCTGGTGGGCAACCGCAAGTGGCTGCGGGACAACGGCATCGACCCTGCCGCCCTGGAAGCCGAGCTGGTGCGCCTTGAGGAGGAAGGCAAGACGGCCATGCTGGTCGCCGTCGACGGGCGGCTGGCCGGCGCCGTGGCCGTGGCCGACACCGTCAAGGAGACGTCGGAGGAGGCGATCCGGCTGCTCAAGCGGATGGGACTGCGGGTCATGATGATCACCGGCGACAACCGGCGCACCGCCCACGCCATCGCTCGCGCCGTCGGCATCGACGAAGCCGACGTCTTGGCGGAAGTGCTGCCCGAAGAGAAGGCCGAGGCGGTGCGGCGCCTGCAGGCGCAAGGCCTGCGGGTGGCGATGGTGGGCGACGGCATCAACGACGCGCCCGCCCTGGCCACCGCGGACGTCGGAATCGCCATCGGCACCGGCACCGACGTGGCCATGGAGGCCGCGGACATCACCTTGATGCGGGGCGACCTGCGGGGCATTGTGGCGGCCATCCGGCTCAGCCGGGCCACCATGGGCAAGATCCGGCAAAACTTGTTCTGGGCCCTGGTCTACAACGCCCTGGGCATTCCATTCGCGGCGCTGGGCTTGCTCAACCCTATCCTCGCGGGCGCGGCCATGGCCTTCAGCTCGGTGTCCGTGGTCACCAACTCCACCCTCCTGCGGCGCTACAACCCGCAGGCGGGTTTCCAGAAGGCGGGCGAGGCGGGGGCCGGGGAACCCCAGCTGCAGGCAGCCGGGACCTGAGGGGCGAGCGGGACTGGTTCAATATTAGCGGGACTGGATCAATAAAGGCACATGCAGGACAGGAGGCGGTCATCCATGGAAACCAAGGTGCTGCGCATCGAAGGCATGAGTTGCCAGCACTGCAAGAAGGCGGTCACCGACGCCCTGCAGCGGGTGGCGGGCGTGCAGGCGGTGGAGGTGGACCTAAGCAGCGGCACCGCCACGGTGCGCTACGATCCCGCGCAGGCCACGGAGGCGGCCATGCGGGAAGCCGTGGAGGAAGCCGGCTACGCGGTGGTGGGCGGCTGACCGCGATCAGCCGCCCACTTGCTTCCACGGGGGCCGGAAGTGCGCCCCCAGCTCCTTCTCGCTGGACCCAAAACCGGTCCCGGCTCCCGCTGCGACTTACGGCGGAGTCAGTCCAGCAGGCCGTACCAGCGCAGGAACTCTTCGACCATGACCCGCTGCCAGTGGGAGCGCTGGGCCACCGTGGTCGTGTGCCGGCCGGCGCGGCCCTGGGTCGGCTCAAAGATGAAGGCCGGGATCCCCAGGTCGGCGCCGGCCTTGCGAGCCAGCGAACCGGCGATGGGCGGGCCGATGACGCGGAACTCGTATGTCAGCCCCGCCACGCCGTAGAACGGGTTGTGGTACGTGTTGAGCACGTCGGCGGCGTGCCGGGCAAACTCCAGCGCGTCGCCGGCGGGATAGGCGATGATGGTCTGGCCCACCGACAGCGTCCCGTCGGAGAACCGGTCCCCGGCCTCCCGCAGGCCCCATCCCTCGTGCAGGTCCAGCAGGGCCACGGGCCGGAACTCCAGCACCAGGTCCCAGATCTTCTTGGCCAGCAGCCAGTCCTTGGTGGGATCGTTAAGGTCCCGCCCTTCGGGGAAGTAGCGGTTCAGGTTGCGGCCGTCGCTGCCGGTGCGCCGCTGGCGCCGGACGGCGTCCTTGTTGGCCTGAGGGATGACCACCAGCGTCCCCCGGTCGATGTTCCACGTCTCCGCCACTTCGCCCGCCACGATCCAGCCCGACGTCTCCGACCCGTGCATGCCGCCCACGAGAAACGCGGTGGGCCCGGGCACGGACGAGCGGATGATGTACACCTCCGTACGGGTTTCGGTACGGCTGCCGGACTGGATGTAGCGTATCTCGCGGGTTACCGTGGGCGGTTCGGCCGGATCGTTGCCCGGACCCCCGCCGGGCCCATCCCCCGGCTCATCTTGGCCCGGATCGCCTCCGGGTCCGTTTCCTCCACCCGGCTCATCGTCACCGGGCTCGTCGCCGGTGCCGCCGCCCGGCCCACCGCCCGGTCCGTCGCCGCCGCTGGGCTCATCGCCGCCGTCGCCGCTGCCGGGCCCGCTCCCGGGGTCGCCGCTGCCGGGATCACTCCCGGGACCGCCACTGCCCGGATCGCTCCCGGGGCCGCCGTCGGCCGGCGGGGTGGCCGGCTCCAGCACCACCTGGCCGCCCGCGACCCGGGCCACCAGGGCCACCTGGGTCGTGGTATCCCGCTGGACGTCCACGTTCAGCTGGCGGGTGGCCAGCACCTCTGCCGAAGCGTTCCACAGGTCAACGGTCGCCTGCCAGCGGCCCACCGGCACGCCTGTCACGGAACCGGTGGCCGTGCCGCCGGCGATGGCCAGCTCCTGTTCAAACAACGTGGCCGACCGCACCAGCGTCACCGCGGCGCCGCCGACGACGAATCCTTGTGCGTCCAGTTCCGAAAGATCGATGATGAATTCAACTGCCCCGCGCGGGGTATCTGTGGGTGTGGTGGGAACTACGCTTGTGCAGGCTGCGATGAGACAAGCGGCCGCGAGCAGTGCAGCCGAGAGGAGGAACCTCTTTGAAGCCATTCCCTTCTTCCTTTCGTTTGGGGTTCCGGTGCCCCAGGCACCGGTCCCAAGCCGCGGAAATGCCCCCGGAAACCCCCTTCCGCGTTGGGCCAGATTTTGCGTATCTAGGTTGATCGTAGCGAACCCGGCTTCAGGTGACAATCGCTGACAGTTCTGGGCGATAATGGGAATCGCTGGTAGACGGGTCGGCGCCGGATAGGAAAGGACGGCGCCGCCGGCGGAGACACGGCTCACGCCCGTGGCGCCGCAACTCCCGTCGGTAGAGCGCGGGCGCGCAAAAGGGGCGGACGTCGCCGCCCGCCCCGCCGCACCGCCGGGATCAAGCCCCGGCGCTTATTGCTCGTGCGGGATGTGCACCTGGAAGGGGTTCGTGGACAGCTGCTGCTGCGGGAACTGCGCCTGCTGGGCGCCCGGCACAGGCTGCCCCAACGCCTGGCGGAACGCCGCCTGGGCCTGCGCGGCAGCGCCCTGGATCAGCGACTGCTCCGCGGCCGCGATCATGCGCCGAACCATATTGCCGCCGACGGCGCCCCACACCCGGGACGGCACCTCGCCGCCGTAGCCCGACTGGTACCAGCTCTGCAGCGCCTGGGCCTGCGGGTCCGGACCGCTGGCGATCTCGCTGGACACCTCGTTCTTCAGCTGCTCCAGCGCCTGCCGGGCCTGCGGCACGAGCGCGCGATTGCTCTTCTGGCCAAGGGCCATCTGGTCTCACCTCCTGGCGTTAATGTGAAACGGCCCTGGAGGCTTTACGCTGGCACTTTGCTCCGCCGCTGGCAGGAGCGGCTTCCGGCGCCCAAGACCCGAAAGGAACTGAAAAGGAATCGGGCCGTCCACCGGGAATGTACCCGTGGCGGGCCGCCGCGGCGGCCGCCGCCCGCGGAACCACCATCCGGAGGTACCGGTTATGTATCCCGAACTGGCAGGCAAGCACGCCCTCGTTACCGGCGCCACCCGCGGCTTTGGGCGGGCGATCGCCTTGCGCCTGGCCGCCGAAGGCGCTACCGTCGTGGTCAACTTCCGGCGCAGCAAGACCGAAGCCCAGCAGGTGGCCGCCGAGATCGAAGCCATGGGCGGCCAGGCCCTCGTGCTGCGGGCCGACGTGGGCAAGCCCGAAAGCCTCGACGAGATGTTTGACGCCATCCGCGCCGAGCTGGGCCGGCTGGACATCCTCGTGGCCAACGCAGCCTTCGGCGTGCCGGGCCCGGTGCTGGAGGCCACCACCAAGCACTGGGACGTGACCCTCGCCGCCTCGGCCCGGTCGCTCCTGGAGATGGCCCAGCGGGCCGTGCCCTTGATGCGGGACGGCTGGGGCCGCATTATCAGCATCTCCAGTGAAGGCGGCCAGAAGGTCATCCCCGGCTACGGCGTCGTTGGCGTGGCCAAGGCAGCCTTGGAGGCGACCACGCGGGCCCTGGCCTTTGAGCTGGCGCCCAAAGGCATCATGGTCAACGGCATCATCGCCGGCGTGGCGGAAACCAAATCCCTCTGGTCGATTCCCGGCGCCGCGCAGATGCTGCGGGAGGCCCGGGAAAAGACGCCTGCGGGCCGCATCATCACACCGGAGGATGTGGCCAACGTGGTGGCGTTCCTCGCTTCCAACCAAGCCAGCATGATCTGCGGGCAGCTGATCGTGGTAGACGGCGGGCGCAGCATCGTGGTCTAGCTTCATGGAGTGGGAGGCCGACATGCGCTGGCGTATTGCACTGATTGCGCTGTTGTGCACCGGCCTGGTGCTCATGCCCGTAGGCGAAACGTTGGCCTGCAGCGCCTACGACGACTTGATCCGGCCAGCGGCCGAGCGCCACGGCGTGCCCAGTTGGCTCGTCAAGGGGCTCATCGCCGCGGAATCCGGTTTCCGGGCCGACGCGTACCGCCCCGAACCCCGGGTCAACGACGCCGCCCACGGCCTGATGCAGGTGCTTTTGTCCACCGCCCGGGACATGGGCTACCGGGGCAGCGCGTCGGAGCTCATGGACCCGGCCACCAACATTGAGTGGGGCACGCGCTATCTGGCCCGCATGTGGAACCAGTTCGGCCGCGACCCACAGCTGGCGGTGGCGGCCTACAACGCCGGGCCGGGCACCGTCGGCCGGCTCGTGGACCGCTACGGGCAAAGCTACGAGGCGATCCGCCCGCACCTGCGCACCGGCACCCAGGACCACGTGGCGCGCACCATGAACTACGCCACCCAGTTCCGGGACGCCGCCCGACAGGGGACGGTGTTCGCCTGCCCCGCGGGCACCCCGCCCACGACGAATCGAGGCCCGCAGCCCCTCGCGGTGCTGCTGATCTTCGCGGCCGTCTGGCTGTTGGCCAGCCAGTGAGGGGTTCGCAAGGGCGTGCAGAACCCGCGTCCCTTCCTGAGCTTCACGGTGGGCGGCGAGGATGACGGCCGGGTCTTGGCCCACCTCCTGCGCCGGCGCTGGCGCATGTCCCGGGGGCTTCTGCGCCAGCTGAAGCGGGGGCCGTTCGTGCTCCTGAACGGCCAGCCGGTGCCCCTGCGACAGACGGTGGCCGCCGGCGACCGCGTCGAGGTGTACGTGCCCGCGCACCTGGCGAGCCCGGTGGCACCCGAACCGCTGCCGCTGGCCATCGTGTACGAGGACGAGCACGTGCTGGTGCTGGACAAGCCCGCGGGCGTCTTGGTCCATCCGGCCCACGGTGAGCAGAGCGGCACCCTGGCCAACGGCGTTGCCCATCACTTGGCCGCCCAGGGCGTGCCGCCCCTGGTCGCGCCGGTGACGCGCCTCGACCGGGACACCTCAGGGCTCGTCCTGTTCGCCAAGCACCCCCATGCCCACCACGTGCTGGCCCAAGCGCTGGCCGCGGGCCGGCTGCAGCGGACATACCTCGCCATCGCCCAAGGGATCGTCCCGGGGCCGTCCGGCGTCATCGACGCACCCATCCGCCGCGTGCCCGGCGAGCTCACCCGCCGGGAAGTGGCCAGCGACGGCCAGCGGGCCGTGACCCACTACACCGTGCTGGCGTACAGTCCTGGGACCGCGTCCTCATCGTCCTCTGGGCCCGCCTCGGCACTCCCGCCGAGCGCCCCCGCCCATGCCGCCCTCGCGGCCGGTGCGACGCTCTTGGCCTTGTCCCTGGAAACCGGCCGCACCCATCAGATCCGTGTCCACCTGGCCCACGCCGGCCACCCGGTCCTGGGCGACCGGCTCTACGGCTGCCCGCTGCCGGGGCTCCTGGAACGCCAGGCGCTGCACGCCTGGCGGCTGCGGTTTCCGCACCCGCAAGAGGAGCGCGTCCTCGCCTTCGCCAGTCCCCTGCCCCCGGACATCGACCGCGTCCGGGAGCTTTTTGGCCTGCCCATGCCCGACCCGGACTTAGGTCCTACCGAGGACACCCCGGGAAACAGGACGTAAGTCTGGTTCTGTCGATTATGGCAGGAGTTGTTCGCCAAACCCTCGGATTTAATGGGTGCATGCAGGATTATGCATGTCTGGGAATATCGTGTCGCGTTGGCTGCTAGCGTCCATGCTGTATTCGCGCCCAGCTTGACAGCTCACTACGTTGCCGAAAGGATGGACGGCCGCGATGCGGAGAGTGTGGCACCTTCTATTTGCCGTATTGCGCCGGCGCAGACCTGTGCGGATGGTTCCCCAGGGACTCACGCCCGCCGAGCGTCATGCCCTCTTGGGCCCCGCTCCCTTTCCTTCCAGCAAGAAGCTTCGCGAGCGCCCATAGCGGGGCGGCGGGGGCCCGGCGACGCGCCCCGCCGCTGGACCGGGCGCCCGGCCTGAGCTTCCGGCCGGGCTGGCCACCGGGCCGAACCCCGGGACCAACAACACCAGGCCCAACACCGGCCCCGGTCCGGACGCACGGCGGCGGCGCCGCCGCCCGCCTGCTCGGCTAACGGCGCGGCCTGCCGCGCGGGTCGTCCCGGCCCGGCGTGCCCGCCGCCAGGAGCTCGCCCAAGGTGACCGGCGCGTATCCTTGCGCCCGCAGCCCGTCGATGATCCGGGGCAGGGCCAGGTGGATCTGCTTGGACGAGTCGCTGGCGTGCATGAGGATGATGTCGCCGGGGTGGACGTTGTCCAGCACCCGCCGCACCATATAGTCCGCGCCGGGATTCTTCCAGTCCAAGGTGTCCAGCGACCAGATAACGGTTTCGTAGCCCAGTTGGCGGGCGGTGGCCACCACCAGGTCGTCGTAGTCGCCGTTGGGCGGCCGGAAAAAGCGCGCCTGTTGCCCTGTGGCCTCCTCCAGATCCCGGTGGGCGGTCAAAATGTTGTCGGCGATAGCGTCGCCGTCGTAGCGGCTCAAGTTCACGTGGTCGTCGCCGTGGCTGGCCACCTCGTGCCCGTCGGCCACGATGCGCTGCGCGATGTCCCGCTGCTTCTTGGCCCAGAAACCGGTCAAGAAAAAGGTGGCCCGCACGCCCTTCTCTTTGAGGATGTCCAGCACCGGCCCGGCCGTCTGGCGCCCCCAGCTGATGTCAAAGGTGAGGGCGACCAGGGGCCGGTCGGTGCGCACGTAGAAGATGGGCATGTCAAGGCCGCGGGCGACCGGTAGCGCGAAACTGACCGGCACGGCCCGCTGCCAGCCCAGGCCCAGCGCCCAGCCGCCGCCGAAGGCGCCGGCCCCCACCAGCGCCAGTGCCAAGATCGCCCAGCGAAGCCGGAGGATGTACACGGCGGCCACGCCCCCATCCGAAAAACATGCGCGTTCTATTGGGACGCTATGTGCCGCCGGGGGCCCTTAGCACTGCCCCGCTTCCAGCGATTGAGTCCCGCCCCGTACCGGGCGACGGAGCACTGCCGCGCTTCAAGGGCGCGCCGCTTCCGCCAGCGGCTCCAGGTGGGACGTGTCGTTGACGCGCAGGATCAGGGCCGGCTCGCCCGGGGCCACCAGGGCCTCGGTAAGGCCTGTATTGGCCGTGCGCACCGCGCCCCAGGCGCGGTAGTCCAGGCCCTGCAGGAGGCACACCAGCAGCCTGAGCAGGCCGCCGTGGGTGACGACCAGCACGGTCTCGCCGGGGTGCCGCAAGACCACGCAGCTGAGAAACCGCTCCGCCCGCTCCCATGCGGCCGGCAACGGCTCGCCGCCGGGCGGCGGCGGCACCGCGTCGCCCGCGTTCCAGCGCTGCACCCACTCCAGGCACCCCGCCGCCGCCAAATCATCGCGGGTCCAGCCTTCCCATTGGCCGTAGGACAACTCCCGCAAGGTCTCCGTCACCCGCAGCGCCACCGGCCGCCCGTCGCTCACGATGGCCGCGGTTTCCATGGCGCGGGCCAAGTCGCTGGTGTAGATGGCGGCCAGCTCCGTGCCCCGAAGGCGCGCCGCGAGGCGGCGGGCCTGCTCGCGGCCGTGGTCGTTCAGGGGGATGTCCGACCAGCCCTGGATGCGGCGGGCCACGTTCCAATCGGTTTCCCCGTGCCGGGTCAACAGCAGTCTCGTCCGCATCAGTTGTGCTCTCCTCCAAACTCCACCGCCGGTGCGCGGGCGGCGGCCGCCGCAGCCGGCAGCGCGACGAGGGCGGCCATCCCCGGCGCGGCCAGCGCGAAGGCCACCAGCTGTGTCCATAGAAACACGGGCGCGAGGCCACCGACGCCGCTCACCGCCGACGCAGCCGCAAAACCAGCCCAGGCCAGCCCGACGCCCAGCGTAACGCCCGCACCGGCGCCCGCGGCGGCGGCGACGGCCACCCCGGCCACCGTTCCCGCCA
>DATCKT010000038.1:0-6171 GCA_036562195.1 Limnochordales bacterium | reverse complement strand
TAGCGGGAGCGCGGAAGGTTCGTGAGGTGTGTGCGGTTGGCACAAGGGGAGGGAACACGGTGGCCTGGGCAAGGAAGAACTTGATCCGCATGCGGGATTTGAGTGCGGCAGACATCGAGCAGGTGCTGGACACGGCCGCGGCTTGCAAGGACATTTTTCGCCGGGCCGTCAAGAAGCTCCCGACTTTGCGGGGGCAGGTCATGGTGAACCTTTTCTACGAGCCGAGTACCCGGACCCGGACCTCCTTTGAGCTGGCCGGCAAGTGGATGAGCGCCGACGTGGTCAACATCGCCGTGCCGTCCTCCAGCGTCGTCAAGGGTGAGAGCCTCACCGACACCGCCAAGACGCTGACCGCCCTGGGGGCCGACATCGTCGTCATCCGCCATCCGTCGGCCGGGGCGCCGGCGCTTTTGTCCCGCACCATCCGGGCGGCGGTGATCAACGCCGGCGACGGCATGCACGAGCACCCCACCCAAGCTCTCTTGGACCTGTTCACGATCCGGGAAGCCAAAGGCAGCATCGCCGGGCTGCACGTGGTCATCGTGGGCGACATCCTGCACAGCCGCGTCGCCCGCTCCAACATCTGGGGCCTGCGGACGCTGGGGGCCCGCGTCACGGTGGTGGGCCCGCCCACCTTGATCCCGCCTGGCTTGGAGCAGTTGGGCGTGGCGGTCCGGCACCGCTTGGATGAGGTGTTGCCCGAGGCCGACGTGGTCAACGTGCTGCGCATCCAGCGGGAGCGGCAGCACACTGCCCTCATTCCCAGCCTGCGGGAGTACACCCGCTGCTGGGGCCTGACCCGGGAGCGGCTGGAACGCCTGCGACCCGACGCGCTGATCCTCCACCCGGGCCCCGCGAACCTGGGCGTCGAGATCACCCAAGAGGCCGTGGAGGACCCGCGCGCCCGGATTCACGACCAGGTGACCAACGGTGTCGCGGTCCGCATGGCTGTGCTCTACCTGGTCATGGGAGGCCGGCACGATGCGATGGTTGCTTAAAGGCGGCCGCGTGGTGGACCCCGCTCAGGGGATCGACGAGGTGCTGGACGTTTTGGTGGCTGACGGCCGCATCGCACATCTGGGCAAAGACCTCCAGGGGGCGGACGAAACCGTCGACTGCACGGGCAAGGTGGTGGCCCCGGGATTCATCGACCTGCGGGCGGACCTGGGCGAGCCCGGTCGCGAGCAGGCGGAAACCATCGCCAGCGCCACCCGGGCTGCGGCCGCGGGCGGCTTCACCGCCGTCTGCGCCCGGCCGGGGCCGGAGCCGCCCATCGACCACGCCGGCTGGGTGAGCTACGTGCGGGAGCGGGCGAGGCAGGACGGGGTCGTGCGGGTGTACCCCCTCGCGGCCATTACCAAGGGCTATGCCGGCCAAGAGCTGGTGGAGATGGGGGATCTCAAGGCGGCCGGAGCCCTGGCTTTGTGGGACGGCGAGCGGAGCCTCGCGCGGGCCGGCGTGCTGCGGCGGGCGCTGGAGTATGCGCGCCTGTTTGATCTCCTTGTCATGGTGCACTGCGAGGACGCCGACCTGGCTGGGCCTGGCGTGGTGCACGAAGGTGTCCACGCCACCCTCCACGGCCTGCCCGGCATCCCGGCGTCCGCGGAAGAGATCGTCGTGGCCCGGGACCTGATCTTGGCCGAGTTCACCGGCGCCCGGCTCCACATCGCCCACGTCAGCACCGCGGGCAGCGTGGCCCTCTTGCGGGCGGCCAAGGCGCGCGGCGTGCGGGTGACCGCGGACGTGACGCCCCATCACCTGGTCTTAACGGACGCTGAGGTGCAGGCCGACGACGCCAACTGGAAGGTGCGCCCGCCCCTCAGGACCGCGGCCGACGCGGCGGCCCTGGCCGAAGGCCTGCGGGACGGCACCATCGACTGCATCGCCACGGACCACGCGCCCCACCCGCTGGAGGAGAAGCAGGTGGAGTTCGACCGGGCGCCGTTCGGCATCATCGGGCTGGAAACCGCCCTGCCGGTGGTGGTGACCCACCTGGTGGCCACCGGCCGGCTGGCCCTCGCCGACGTGATCGCTGCCCTGAGCTGGCGCCCGGCGCAAGTGCTGGGCGTGGCCGGAGGCACCCTGGCGCCGGGGGCGCCGGCGGACGTCACCGTCATCGACCTGGACGCCGAGCGGGTGTATGACCCTCGGCAGGGGTATTCCCGCAGCCGCAACACGCCCCTCGCGGGAAGGCGCCTGCGGGGCTGGCCGGTGGCCACCATGGTGGACGGGCGCTGGGTGATGCGGGAAGGGAGGGTGCCGGCATGACCGCGGCCGAGGCGTTCCCCGCGCGGGTGTTGGCGGCGGTGGCCGCCAAGGGCGGGCCGGTGGTGGTGGGCCTAGACCCCCGGCCGGAGCTGTTGCCGCAGGATCTGCTGGCCTGGGGACGGCAGCAGAGCGCCGACCCGCGGCAGGCGGCCGCGGCGGCGGTGGCGGCCTTCAACCGGCGGATCATCGACGCGGTGCACGACATCGCCATCGCCGTCAAACCGCAGTTGGCCTTCTACGAGCAGCTGGGTTGGCCGGGCATGCGGGCGCTGGAGGAGACCATCGCTTACGCCCGCGAGCGGGGGCTATTGGTCATCGCCGACGGCAAGCGCCATGACATCGGCTCTACCGCCGAGGCGTACGCCCGGGCCTATCTGGGAGGCGGCGATGCGGCGGCGCCCGATGGGCCGGGGGCGGGCACCGGCGGTGCGGCGGAGTTCCCATGGAGAAGCATCCCGTCGGGCCTTGAAGCCGACGCGCTGACCGTGAACGCCTACATGGGCACCGACAGCATGGCGCCGCTGCTGGCCGCCTGCCGCGCGCGGGGCAAGGGATTGTTTGTGCTGGTGCGCACCTCCAACCCGTCCGCGGGCCAGCTGCAGGACCTGCCCGTGGGCGGCGGGGAAGGGGAACGGCCGCGCACGCTGGCCGAGCGGGTGGCCGAGTTGGTGCTCGCATGGAACGAGGGCATGCCCCGTGCCGACGGCTACGGGCCGGTCGGGGCCGTGGTGGGCGCGACCGGGCCGGAGGAACTGGCCCGGCTGCGAGCGCAATTGCCCGGCGTCCTGCTGCTGGTGCCGGGCTACGGCGCGCAAGGCGCCGGGGCGCGGGAAGCGGCGGCCGCCTTCGCGGCCGACGGCCGGGGCGCGCTAATCAATTCGGCTCGGGAGATCTTGTACGCTTGGCGACGGGAGCACCCGGATGAGCCCGGAACCGCCGACGATTACGCTCGCGCCGCGCGCCGCGCGGCGCTGCGCATGCGGGAGGAACTGCGGGCGGCGCTGGCCGCGCGCTCCTGACGCCAGAGAATAACCCACACCGCGGGATGGCACGGCCGCGCGCGGGAGCGGCGCGCGGCGGGCTGTCGAGCGGCCCACAAATAGACGTAACCAACAGGACAAGCCACAGGAGGGATCCACGCTGTCCGGCAACGACATTCTGTCCGGCAACGACGTGATGGAGATTCTGTTGGCCAGCGGCGCCGTCTTGCGGGGGCACTTCCTGCTCACGTCCGGCCAGCACAGCGACATGTACGTGGAGAAGTTCCGCCTGCTGGAGCGGCCGGATTTGACGGAGCCGGTGCTGCGGCGGCTGGCGGACCGCTTTCGGGACGCCGGAGTCGAGGTGGTGCTGGGCCCGGCGGTGGGCGGCATCATCGTGGCCTACGAGATGGCGCGCCAATTGGGCGTGCGGGCCATCTTCGCGGAGCGCCAGTGGGGGCACCTCACGCTGCGCCGCGGGTTTCAGCTGCGCCCGGGCGAGCGCTGCCTTGTGGTGGAGGACGTGGTAACCACCGGCGGCTCCGTCCGGGAGGCGCTGGCCGTGGCCCGGAGGCACGGCGCGCACGTGGTCGGCGTCGCCGTGCTGGCGGACCGCAGCGGCGGGCAGGCGCTGGATTTCGGCGTGCCGGTGGAATACCTGGTTTCGCTAAACGTCCCCCACTGGGAACCGGATCGTTGCCCCTTGTGCCGCGCCGGGGTGCCGCTCGAGCACCGCGGGAGCCGTGACGTCACGTGAATCCGTCCCTCAAGCAGCTGGGAGAGCACGGTCTCATCGAGGTGCTGCGGCGCTACGAGCGGGCGCATCCCGGCGTCATCGCCGGCATCGGGGACGACGCGGCGGTGCTGACCGGGCGTCCCGGTTTCCGCACCCTGCTGGCCACCGACATGCTGGTGGAAGGCGTGCACTTCCTGCCGGGCACCGACGCGTACGCGCTGGGCCGCAAGGCCATGGCGGTCAACCTGAGTGACATCGCCGCCATGGGCGGCCGGCCCACGTTTGCCGTCGTGTCCCTGGGCGTTCCCCCGGCGGCCAGCGCGCGCGACATCCAGCGCTTGTATGAAGGCATGAGCGAGGAAGGCGCTTCCTTTGGCGCCGCCATCGTGGGCGGCGACACGGTGCGGGCTCCCGTGCTCACCATCAACGTGGCGCTCATGGGCGAGGTGGAGGAGGCGCGGGTCTTGCTGCGCAGCGGCGCGCGGGTGGGCGACCGGATCTGCGTGACCCACCGCCTCGGCGACGCCGCGGCCGGGCTCCTGTTGCTCAAGCGGCCGGACCTGCATGTGCCCGACGACACCCGCACGCGCCTTTTGCAAAAGCACCTGCGGCCGACGCCCCGGGTGGACGCCGGCCGGGAGCTGAGCCGGGGCCTCGCGACGGCGGCCATCGACTTAAGCGACGGCCTGGCGGGCGATTTGCACCGGCTGTGCGCGGCCAGCCAAGTCGGGGCCGTCATCGACGTGGCGCAGTTGCCCATCTCGGACGACGTCCGGCGCGTCGCCGCGGCGGCCGGGCTCGACCCCGTGGAACTGGCCTTGAACGGCGGCGAAGACTACGAGCTGCTGTTTACCACACCCAGCTTCCGGGTGGGCAGCCACGTGCTCCCCGGCTCCGGCACCCCCTGCACGGTCATCGGCGAGATTGTGGACGCATCCCGGGGGGTGCTGCTGCGCCGGCCGGACGGGGAGCTTCAGCCGCTGCCGGCAGGGGGCTATCAGCATTTCTGACGTGTAGCGACCCAGCGCCGGCGGCGGCCGCGCTGGCCGCCCGGGACCCGGTGGCGCGGCGCGCCTCCGCCGGGGTCACGGCGGGATACCCCGTCAGCGTGAGGTCTTGCCGGGGAGGCGGGACGCGCTCGCGCCGCCCGCCGGCCGCCGCGCCGGGCATGCCTGTGGCCGCGGGCAGCCGTTCCTGCCGGCGGGCCCAAGATGCGCCCCACGACTCGTGCGCTCCGGGCCACGAGGCGGTCGTGTCGTCCGGAAGGCTGTCGCTGTCGACCAGCGCCCGCACATACTCGATGAGGTTGCTCACCCACCGGCGCTGGATGTCCCGCTCGTCAAAGCGCAAGGGTTTCGAGTTGAGCTCGAAGATCCACAGGCGCTGCTGATCGTCGACGCCCACGTCCATGGACATCTCCACGAAGTCCCGCTGCAAAGCCGCCTCCATGGTCCGGGCGGCCGCCTCGGCCAGGGCCGCCGCCTGCACGCTGAGGGCGCGAGCGTCGTCGGGGCCGAAGGCGGCGGCCAAGGCCTCGTCCATGGCCATGCGGCGCCCGCCGCGGGGGACGTGGGTGGTGATCTGACCGGGTCCCGCCACCCGGGCGGCGCCGCCCGTGCAGCGCCACTGGCCGTCGGGCTGCTTTTGGACCAGCAGACGCAGGTCAAACGGCCGCCCGCCCGCCCGGGCGAGGCGGATGGCCTGCTGGGCCACGTAGGGCCGCCCGCGCATGAGGCGCTGCACCGTTTCCAGGACCGAACCCCAGGACGGCAGGTACGCGGTGCGGGTGGGCCCCGGGCCGGCGTTGTAGCGGAGCCGCCAGCGCCCACGCTCGCCTAGGGTCACTTCCATGGTGCCGTTGCCCAAACTGCCGCCCACCGCCTTCAGGTACACCCGCCGGTGCTCCTGGATGAAGCTCCGCAAGCGGGCAGGGTCCCGGACCGGAATGGTGGCGGGCAGGTGGGCGGACAGCTCCGGGTCACGGCCCAAGGCCCGCTGCAGCATGGACTTGTTCAGGTAGTGGGGGTTGAAGACGCGGCCGTCCAGCTCCCGCATGAGGCGGCGCAGGCACTGGCGCACGGAGGGCCGCCCTTCGGCGGTGCGGGTGGGGACGCGGTTGTACACCACGTCGGGCATGGGAAACCAGCGAGCCACCCAGTGCCGCGGCCCCTGGGCGCTGGCCCGCCA
>DATCKT010000028.1:0-5655 GCA_036562195.1 Limnochordales bacterium | reverse complement strand
GGCGCAGACTGGCCCGGGAAGTGGCCCTCAAAGCCCTGTTCGCCGTCGACCTGGGCAAGGTAAAGGCGGAGCGGGTGCTGGACGACTTGTTGGCCGAGGCCGACTTGCCGCCGCGGGACGCGCAGTTCGCGCGGGAGCTGGCGCTGGGCACGTTGGCCCACCGCGAGGAAACCGACCGGCTGATCGCGCGCCAGGCGGTGGGTTGGACCATCGATCGGATGGCCACCATCGACCGCAATATCCTGCGCATGGCCCTGTATGAAATCCTCTACCGGGACGACATACCCGACAGCGTCGCCGTCAACGAGGCGGTGGAGCTGGCGAAGCGTTACGGCGACGCCGAGTCCAGCAAGTTCGTCAACGGGATCCTGGGTGAGATCGTCCGCGCCCGTGCTTCCGTCAAGCAATGACTGCCGTGGGGCCGCAGCCGGAGCCGGGCCGCGCGGATGCACCGATGCTTGCGCCGTGGGCGGCCCTGGGCATTGACACCAGCGCCTACACCACCTCCGTGGCGCTCGTGGCGCTGGACGGCACCTTGCTCGCGGAGGCCCGGACGGTCTTGTCCGTGCCGCAGGGCGCCCGCGGCCTGCGCCAGTCGGAGGCCGTGTTCCAGCACGTGCGCCACCTGCCCGGGCTGGTGGAGCACGTGATGCAGGGCCGGCCCGCGCGCCTTGCGGCCGTGGGCGCCAGCACCGCGCCCCGGCCGCTGCCCGAGTCCTATATGCCCGTCTTCAAAGCCGGCGAAGCCGTCGGGCGCGCGGTGGCCGCCGCGCTCGGCGTTCCGTTCCTACCCCTGTCGCACCAGGAGGGGCACGTGTGGGCCGGACTCTGGTCGGCGGGCCTGGGGCGCGTCGATGGCTTGGTGGCCTTGCACGCCTCGGGGGGCACCACGGAGCTGTTCCGGGCCACTGCGGCAGGCGGCGGCCGCTGGCATGTGGAGCGGCTGGGCGCGACCGAGGACCTCAATGCCGGCCAATTCGTCGACCGGGTGGGCGTCGCGCTGGGGTTGCCGTTCCCGGCGGGGCCGCACCTGGAACGGCTCGCGGCCGCCGGCGATCCCACCGCCCTGCGGCTGCCGGTGGCGGTGCGCCCGGGCCGGGTCAGCTTTTCCGGTCCTGCCACCGCGGCCCTGCGGGCTGTGGCGCAAGGCGCCCGGCCGGCGGACGTGGCCGCGGCCGCCCAGGAATGCGTCGCGGAGAGCCTGGCCCGCCTGGTGGCCAAGACCCCCGGCGCGACGGAGACCGCCGTGTTTCTGGGGGTCGGCGGCGTGCTGGCCAACGCCCGCGTCCGGGCGCGCCTTGCGGAGACCCTCACCGCCTGCGGCGTGGCGGTGCACTTTGCCGAGCCCCGCTACAGCGTCGACAACGCCGTGGGCGTCGCCGTCGCGGCGGCCCACGCTGCCCGGGCGGGCAAGCCCCAGGCATAGGCCGCCAAGCCCGCCACATGTTGGGCTGGCGGCTGGGGAGGTGCCGGCGCGGCCTGAGTGGAAGATCGCAGCCGGTGCCGTGGGGGGAACGGGCCCGGCGGCTGCGCCGCGCCGGGTTCGCCCCTAGGTCCGGCGGCGGACCGCAGACAAGCAGGTGGACAGACCTTGGAACAGCGCCCCATCTACACCGTTCAGCAGCTGACGCGGATCATCAAAGACAGGCTGACCAGCGACCCGCGCCTCACAGGGGTGCTGGTGCGCGGCGAGATCTCCAACTTCAAGCACCACGGTTCGGGGCACATGTACTTCACCCTCAAGGACGCCCACAGCCGGCTGCGCTGCGTCATGTTCCGGTCCGACAACGCGCGCCTGCGCTTCCGCCCCGAAGACGGCCTCACGGTCATCGCCGAAGGGGACATCAGCGTCTACGAAGCGTCGGGCGACTACCAGCTGTACGTGCGGGCGATGATGCCGGCGGGCCAAGGCGAGCTGGCCCTGGCCTTCGAGCAGCTCAAGCGCAAGCTGGCCGCAGCCGGCCTGTTTGATTCCGCCCGCAAGCGACCCCTGCCGCTTTTGCCGCGGCGGGTCGGCGTGGTGACCTCGCTGCACGGGGCCGCCCTGCGGGACATCTTGAGCGTCATCGGACGCCGGTTCCCCAGCATGCCAGTGCTCATCGCACCGGCCATCGTGCAGGGCGACGAAGGCCCCGACAGCGTGGTGCGAGCCATCGAGCTCATCAACCGCTGCCCCGACGTGGACGTGCTGATCGTCGGGCGCGGCGGCGGGAGCCTCGAGGAGCTGTGGACGTTCAACGACGAGCGGGTGGCGTGGGCCATCGCCAACTCCCGCATTCCGGTCATCTCCGCGGTCGGCCACGAAACCGACTTCACCATCGCCGATTTCGTGGCCGATCGGCGGGCACCGACCCCGTCGGCGGCCGCGGAGATGGCGGTGCCCGAGGAGCGGGTGCTGCGACAGACCATCCAGTCGTTTCTCGCCCGCATGGAGGCGGGTGTGCGCCGCCGGCTGGAGGAGCGGCGGGTGCGGCTGGACCTTCTCTCCCGGCGGCCGGCCCTCCGCCGGCCCCAGGACCTGTTGGCCCAGTGGCGGCAGCGGGTGGACGACCACGTGACCGCCGCGGCGCGGGCGCTTTTGCGGCGGCTGGACGCCCAGGAGCGGCGGCTCGCGTTTCTCGTGGGCAAGCTGGACGCCCTCAGTCCCCTGGCCACGCTGGCCCGCGGCTACGCCATCGTGCGGCGGCGGGACACGGGAGCCGTGATCCGCTCGGGCCGGCAGGTGGAGGCGGGCGCGCCGGTCGCCATCCGGGTCCACGACGCCGAAATCTGGGGACAGGTGGAGCAGGTGTTGCTGACCGCCGTTGCCCAAAAGGAGGGAGGCAGGCCATGAGCGGCCAGCCCACAAGGAAAGAAGACGCCGTGGAGCAGCGGGAGACGGCGGCCTTGAGTTTCGAGGAGGCGCTGGCGCGCCTAGAGCAGATCGTTCTGCGCATCGAAGGCGGCGATGCCGGCTTGGAAGAGGCGTTGCGCCTGTTCGAAGAAGGGGTGTCCTTGGCCCGCCTGTGCCGGCAGCAACTGGACCGGGCGGAGGCCCGCATCCGCGTGCTGGTGGAGGGCGCCGGCGGGGAGCTGGTGGAGCAGGAGTTCACCGCCCGTGAGGCGCAGGCGGCGCTCGGCCGCCCCGGCGAAGGCGAGGGCACCGGCGCATGAACCTGCGCGAATACCTGGCGCACTGGGCGGCGCGCGTCGAAGAGACCTTGGACCAGCTGCTGCCCGCCGAGGATGTGCCTCCGCCCGTCATCCACCGCTCCATGCGCTACAGCGCCCTGGGCGGCGGCAAGCGGCTGCGGGGGGTGTTGGCCGTCACCGCCTGCCGGGCCGCGGGCGGGGAACCGGAGCGGGCTTTGCCCCTGGCGGCCGCGCTGGAGATGGTGCACGCCTATTCCCTCATCCACGACGATTTGCCGTGCATGGACGACGACGACCTGCGGCGGGGCAAGCCTACCAACCACAAGGTGTTCGGCGAGGCCATCGCCGTGTTGGCCGGCGACGCCCTGCTGACCCATGCCTTCTGGGTGCTGGCGCGGCTGCCTCAGTTGTCCGGCGCCGCGCCCGCGACGGCCCTGGCCGTCATCGACGAGGTGGCCACCGCCGCGGGGACGCTGGGCCTTGTGGGCGGGCAGGTGGCGGACCTGGAGGCCGAGGGACGGGCCCGTGAGATCAGCGGCGAGGAACTGCGGGCCATCCACGCCCGCAAGACGGGGGCGCTGTTTCGGGCCAGCGTCCGGGGCGGCGCCATCCTGGGCGGCGCCTCCGACGCGGTGCTGGCGGCGCTCACCCGCTACGCCGAGGAACTAGGCCTCGCCTTCCAGATCACCGACGACATCCTGGACGTGGTGGGCGACACCGCCGCCATGGGCAAGGCGGCAGGGCGCGACCAGGAGCGGGACAAGGCCACCTACCCGGCCGTGTTTGGCCTGGAGCGGGCGCGGGCCATGGCCGCCGCAGCCATTGAGCGGGCCTGCGCAGCGCTGGAACCGCTGGGAGACGACGGGGCGGTGCTGGCCGCGCTGGTGCAGTGGCTGGGCGTCCGCGACCGCTAGGCCCAGCAACGCCCCTTGCGAGAAGATTGTGACGGCGGCGCGGCTGTGGTATACTCAGATCGCGGGCAAGTGGCGCAGTATCCTAGTCAGCTCCCGCGTTCCTGAAGCCGGGCCTAAAAATCCGGCAAGGGCACATCGATGAAGTCCCTGGTGGTGGCTGCCGACGCCCAGTCGGGGGTTGCTGCTGGGGGTTAAGGGAGCGGGGCGATCTGCAATGGCATGCAGGCGTGGACCCTGCTCCCGCGGAGACCCAAGTACGTGGGGAAACCGGGTGAGGCTGTGCGATCTACATACCCGTCGCGGCACGGTGCTCCGGGGACTGCTACGGCTTGGGAAGAACCTGCAGCTCGGTGCGGGCGCCCGCGGAAGCGGCCGCCTGTGTTGGGTGCAGCGTAGCCTGCCTTGAGCGGGGCGGGTGGGAGAGCGGGTTCAGCGCCGTCGCCAAAGGCCACGGCGGCGGTGTCGGTGCCGCTTGAAACCCGTCCTGCAAAAGAGGCTAGGGAACGATGGGCGCTGCCGAGGAAAACTCCTAGGCTGTTCCCAGTTGGGTAGCGTCTCGGGGATTGCGGTGTGTGCTCAGTGGTAATCCAGCCCTGCCGGCGGTGACGCGGCAGAGCGCCCGGAAAGGGGAAACCGCCGTCGCGGCGACGCGGCGGAGGGGCGTTGGGAAAACCTGCTGGACCTTAAGCCACAATGTTTACCCGGGGCGTGGCCACTTGCCGCCGCCTCGTCTCGCCCGGGCGCAGCCGTCGGCGGACGGCCCGGGACCCCGTCCCGTGAGCCGTCCCCGCTAGACGCGGCCGTCACGGGCGGTTTCTTTTCCTGCCGCCCACACCGACCAGCCGCATTAGCCGGTGCAGGTAGTGCAAACCTTTGCCGGCCAAAAGCAGCACGGAGGTGGACGCCCGCACCGCGAAGGCTTTCTCCGCCGCCTTGCCGCCAATGGTGAAAAACGCGACGACTCCCAGGACCGCCATGGTGATGAGCGGGAGGGGCAGGGCGGGGTACGCGGCGTTGAGCGACAGGATGATGGGAGTCGCCACCACCCCGCTGATGGTGCCGCAGATGTCGCCGATGACGTCGCCGAAGATGCTGTTGACGGTGCTGGCGTTGCGAACGATAAGGATGGCCTCGCGTGCCCCCACGACCCGGTCCGCGGCCATGGCGTTGAGCGGCACTTCGTCGCCCGCGGCGGCGGCCACGGCGAGGATGTCCGCGAGGATGGCGAACCCGATGACGCCGGCGAGGGTGAGAAGCCCCGTGACCCAGCTGACGTTTTGCAGCACACCACCCAGCGGTCCGCCCAGGGCGATGGCAATCACCATGGCGATAAGACCGATGGACAATCCCCGGCGCAGGCCGGACTCGGACCGGCGTGCGTTTTTTTCGCGATTGGGCGCCTTCGACCGGGAGGGCGACATGGGCGGCCTCCTCCTTGTTTCCAGGGTGCCCGCCCGACGGGGCGGGTGCTGGACGACGCCCATTAGTTCTCGGTCAAGGGGCCATTTTACTGCTGCCGCGCAGGCCTGCAGCCCAGGCGGCGGCGCTGCCCGGGGCGCCTGCCGTTCGGGGCGTGCCGCGCCCGTACGACGCGGGCTCAGGATGGCGG
>DATCKT010000003.1:0-1888 GCA_036562195.1 Limnochordales bacterium | reverse complement strand
GGGGCGACGGAGCCTTCCAGCCAGTCCAGAATGTCCTGCCACAGGCCGCTTTCGTGGTCGTTCACAAACACCGACGCCGAGATGTGCATGGCGCTCACCAGCACCATGCCTTCCCGGATGCCGCTCTCTTTCAGGGCGGCGTCCACCTGGTCCGTGATGTCGATGATCTCCTGCCGCTTGCGGGTGTTGAAGGTTAAGTACTTGGTATGAAAACGCATGGGCGATCCCTCCCGGCGTGAGGCGCTATGAGGCGCGCTTCCCTGAGGCGGCGGCTTCCGGAGCCAGGAAATAGCCGTGGTTGATCCGCACCGCCACCCGCGCTCCTTCCCGGAAATGGACGGTCTTGCCTGTCTGCACCCGCAGCGCCAAATCGCCCACCCGCACCCGGTACTCGCATGTGCTGCCCAGGAAGCTGCGGAACTCGATCTCACCGCGCACACAACCCACGGGAGCAGCATCCGGATCCAGCAAGTCGATGTCCTCTGGCCGCACGCCCAGCTGGGCATCCCCGTCCGGCGCGGTGCCGTGCACCGAGCCGACGACGGCTGCCTGGCCGTCGGGCAACAGGACGCGCGCGGCGCCGTCTTGGGCGTCGGCCAGCCGGCAGGGAACGTAGTTCACCACCCCGATGAAGTCTAGCACAAAGTTGGTGCGCGGCCGGTTGTAAATCTCTTCCGGAGGGCCGAGCTGGTGGATGACGCCGGCGGACATGACGGCGATGCGGTCCGACATGGCCAGCGCTTCGATCTGGTCGTGGGTAACGTAAAGGATGGGGATACCGAGCTCCTTCTGGATGCGCTTGAGTTCCACCCGCATCATTTCCCGCAGCTTGGCGTCCAGGTTGGACAGGGGCTCATCCAAAAGCAAGACCTGCGGATTCATGGCCAAGGCCCGCCCCAGGGCCACCCGCTGCTGCTGGCCGCCCGACAGCTGGCTGGGCATGCGGTCTTCCAGCCCCTCCATGGCCAGCATGGCCAGGACCCGCTCGACCCGCTCGCGGATCTCCTTGGCGGGCAGGCCCGCCACCTTGAGGGGGTAGGCGATGTTGTTGAACACGGACATATGGGGCCACACCGCGTAGTTCTGGAACACCATGCCGATGGACCGGTGGTTGGCCGGCACGTCGATGCCCTGCTCCGACGCGTACACCACCCGGCCGCCGATCTCGATCCGGCCCGTGTCCGCGGACTCAAGGCCCGCCACGCAGCGCAGCGTGGTCGTCTTGCCGCACCCGCTCGGCCCCAGCAGGGAGAAGAACTCGTTTTCCATGATCTCAAAACTTACGTTTTCCACCGCGGTGACCGCGCCGAATCGCTTGGTCAGTCCGGCCACCACGACCCGGGCTTGGGGCTTGGAGGCAGCCGTATTGGTCATGGCGTCATTCACTCCGTCCTGCCGCAGCCAGGGGGTCATCCCGCAAGCTGCGGCTACGCTTGGGTTCGTTCGCCGCCCCATCCCATGCGATGGGCGATGAAGTACATCAACAAGATCACCGGCAGGGTGGCCACCGCCAACGCGCTGGCCCGCTCCGGGAAACCGGAGTCCTGCAGCAGGAACACCCATACGCCGATGGTTTCCGCCCCGGCGCCCCAAATGAGCACCGACACCGTCAGCTCCCGGAAGGCCGGCATGAAGATGAGCACCCAACCGGCGATCATGCCCGGTTTCAGCAGCGGCACGGTAATGTCCCGCAGAACGCGCAAGGGTCCCGCGCCGGAGGTGAGCGCCGCCTCTTCCAGGGAGTCATGGATCTGGTGCAGCGTCGCCCGGGTGCTGCGCAGCGCGTAGGACAGGTAGCGCATCAGGTACGCCATGAGCAGGATCCAGATGGTGCCGTACAGGGACGGCCCGAAGGGCGGGTTGCTCCACGCGAGGATCATCGCGATGC